>JAURNB010000222.1 GCA_030830415.1 Acidimicrobiales bacterium
CTGCGCCACATCGCGATACCGAAATGTGTCGTGTGAGCCCGCAGAAATGCTGGGCTTCACCACAACATCCATCACCGAGTTCGTGAAGTGAATCTCTTGAGCACTGGCTACAAATTGTGTGGGTACTACCGCAATGCCGGCCCCACTGAGTTCACCAAGATATTTTTTGTCGCTGTTCCACTGCACTACTTCGCGTGAGTTGCGCACAGTAGTGAGTTGCGATACGCGCTCAAGCCACAGCAAAAATTTATTGCGGCGTAAGTGATAGTCCCACGTACTACGTAAGACGAGCAAAGAGTAGTGAGACCAGTCAACCGATTCATCGTGCCAATCGACAAAATGAAACTGGGTGCCGGCTCTTTCGAGCGCGGCACCCAGTAACGGTAAATCGGTATCAAGTTCGCGTGCGACTGCGGCGGTAACAAGACCAATCACAATGCGCTACAAACTTTTATTCTCAGTAGTCTTCCATGCCTCCACCTGGCATACCAGCGGATGCTTCAGGCTTATCGGCAATGACACATTCTGTGGTGAGGAAAAGAGCAGCAATTGATGCTGCGTTCTGCAATGCAGAGCGCGTTACTTTTGCTGCGTCGATAACACCCAACTTCACGAGGTCTTCGTAGACGCCAGTTGCTGCGTTCAAGCCTTCGTTGCCCTTCAGCGACTTGACTTTTTCTACAACAACGCCACCTTCCATGCCAGCATTTTCAGCAATTTGCTTCAATGGGCCTTCAAGTGAACGACCTACCAAACGAGCACCAGTTGCTTCGTCACCGGTGAGCTTGTCGGCTGCTGCATACACAGCTGCTTGGGCACGAAGCAGTGCAACGCCACCGCCAGGAACAACGCCTTCTTCGATTGCAGCCTTTGTTGTGCTTACTGCGTCTTCAATGCGGTGCTTCTTTTCTTTGAGCTCCACTTCAGTTGCAGCGCCAACTTTCAAAACTGCAACGCCACCCGACAACTTTGCCAAGCGCTCTTGCAATTTTTCACGGTCGTAATCGGAATCGGTGTTGTCGATTTCAGCCTTGATTTGGCTAATGCGACCCTTGATGTCGTCTTCGGCGCCAGCGCCTTCAATGATGGTTGTTTCGTCTTTGGTGATGACAACTTTCTTCGCACGACCCAAAAGATCGAGTGTCACGTTTTCCAACTTCAAACCAACTTCTTCGCTGATGACTTGGCCACCAGTGAGAATTGCCATGTCTTGCAACATTGCCTTGCGACGATCGCCAAAGCCTGGAGCCTTCACAGCAGCGCTCTTGAAAGTTCCGCGGATCTTGTTGACGACCAAAGTTGCCAAGGCTTCGCCTTCTACATCTTCAGCAATGATGATGAGTGTGCGGCCGCTCTGCATGACTTTTTCAAGAATGGGCAACATGTCGCGCACGTTGGTGATTTTTGATGCAACGAACAAGATGTATGGATCTTCGAGTGAAGCTTCCATGCGGTCTGTGTCGGTGACGAAATATGGCGAGATGTAACCCTTGTCGAAACGCATTCCTTCAACGAGGTCCATTTCCATGCCGAAGGTCTGGCTCTCTTCAACGGTAATAACGCCGTCTTTGCCCACCTTGTCGATGGCTTCAGAGATCATCTGGCCAATTTCTTCATCGGCTGACGAAATAGAAGCAACCTGAGCAATTTGCTCTTTTGAGTCGACTTCTTTTGCCAAAGCCTTGATGCTGCCAATGGCTGCTTCAACGGCAACTTCGATGCCTTTTTTGAGGCTCATCGGGTTTGCACCAGCGGCGACGTTACGCAAGCCTTCACGCACCATGGTCCATGCCAAAACGGTGGCCGTTGTGGTTCCGTCACCAGCAACGTCATCGGTCTTTTTGGCAACTTCTTTCACCAATTCGGCGCCAATGCGCTCGTATGGATCTTCGAGTTCAATGTCTTTCGCAATAGACACGCCGTCGTTCGTAATAGTGGGAGCGCCCCACTTTTTGTCGAGCACGACGTTGCGGCCCTTTGGTCCGAGTGTGACGCGCACAGCATCGGCCAACTTGTTCATACCAGCTTCAAGACCGCGACGGGCCTCTTCATCAAAAGCAATCAACTTTGCCATTGGATTCCTCCATTAGGTGGGGTTCGCACTCGGGATATTCGAGTGCTAGCACTCTACCGCCGAGAGTGCTAACCCACCAACGCTGGTGGCAAAAGAGCAACCGTGGGTTAGTGAGCCCCGCCGGCAACGGCAGGGATGATGGAAACAGTTTCTGTGGCAGGAACTGGGGTATCGAGACCCTGCAGGTAACGCACATCGTCGTCAGACACAAAAACGTTCACAAACTTGCGCAAAGCGCCAGATTCATCGAACAAACGCTCACCAAAACCAGGGTGGGCTGCTTCGAGGTTGCGCAAAACGTCGCCGAGTGTGGCGCCCTCAATTTGCAGAGTTGCTGCTCCACCCGACAGGGGGCGCATGGTGGTGGGGATGCGAACTGTTGCCATGACGTCAGACTAGCGGTGGCATGCGGTGGCTCCACGGCGCAGCGGCTTCAAGTTGTGAGCCCAAGCGCACCAACAGGTCTTCGCGGTGGGTTGCTGCCACGCATTGCACGCCCATGGGTAGCCCGTCGGCGCTCCAATGGAGGGGCAAGCTGATGGCGGGCTGACCCGTCACGTTGAATTGCGCGGTGTACTGCAAAATGGAGCGCATGTTCATACCGCCCTCGGGGCCGCTTAACCAACCCAACTTGGGTGGTGGACCAGCCAACGTGGGTGTCACCAAAATGTCGAAGGGTTGTGCACCATCTTGTGGGTACCACCATTCCAGCATGCGTCGTGACCATGCATGCATCCAATTCACCCACTGCACGTATTGAGTGCCACTCACCGTGCGACCAACTTCGCGCAAGAAAAGATTGTCGGCTTCAATATCGTCTGACGTGACGGGTCGTCCGATAAGTGCTTCAATTTCACTCACGCCAGCATCGGTCGCCACCGACACAATGCCGGTGAACGTGTCGGCGAAGTCTTCTTCATCCATTGCTGCGGGGTAAGCATCTTCCACCCTGTGACCAAGTGACTCAAGCAACTTGCGGGTGGTAGCCATTGATGCACGTGTTTCGGCGTGATCGACTCCGCCCGGCATGAGAGGGTGATCGAGAAAACCAATGCGTAAGAAACCAACGGGCTTTCCTACCTCTTCCATGAGCGGTCGTGCAAAAGGAACAGCGGTGTATGGGTCACCTGCCTCATAACCCGACAAAATGTCGAGCATCAGTGCGGTGTCGCGCACACTGCGTGTGACTACTCCGTCAACAGTTGCACCCATCCACGACTCGCCCGTGTCTGGGCCTTTACTTATACGACCACGTGAAGGCTTCAGGCCCACAAGCCCGCACTCGCTTGCCGGCACACGAATAGAACCACCACCATCATTTGCATGACCAACAGAAACAATGCGTGCAGCAACAGCCGCCGCAGAACCACCTGAAGAACCACCGGTGGAGTGTTCAAGATTCCACGGGTTGTGCGCTGCGCCATAAGCAAGCGGTTCGGTGGTAATGGTGCTGCCAAACTCGGGTGTATTCGTGCGGCCAATCACAATTGCACCTGCACGCTTCAAGCGTCGCGCAATGTATGAATCGTGTGTGGCACGGTAGCCAAGGTTTTTTAAAACACGCGAACCCATGTGGTGTGGCTCACCGCCAATTGCTGCTTCAAGATCTTTCACGACCACGGGCATACCGTGTAGCGGAGTGGTAATGGGTCCAGCAGAAATTGTGGCGGCTTCACTGCGCGCACGTTCAAAGCGTTCATGAATAATGGCATTTAATTGTGGATTCACTGCTTCGGCACGAGCAATAGCTGCATCGACAAGTTCCACCGGCGACACCCATTTGCGATGAAGTGCACCCACTTGGTCGTTGGCATCGGAATTCAAAACGTCAGCAATATTTTGTGGTTGTTGTGCAGGTGCGTTCATAGCTAAACCCTACGCTGTAGCCATGCGCGTCCTTGCTGCACTCGATAAGTTCCGCGGAACAGCAACCGCACAAGAGGCGTGCGCAGCGGTGGGTCACGCCTGTTGGGAACTCGGCATCGACTGCGACGAGGCACCCCTTGCCGACGGCGGCGAAGGGACACTCGATGTGCTCGGTGGCCCCAATCGCACCAGCATGGTGACCGGACCACTCGGCGACATGGTGGAAGCACCGTGGCGTCTCAGCCGCGACGTTGCCGTGATTGAAATGGCGCGCGCCAGTGGCTTACAACTCGTCGGCGGCGCAGACCGCAACGACCCTATTGCCGCAAGTACCACGGGAACCGGCGAACTCATCGACCAAGCACTCGATGCAGGAGCAAAAAAAATCATTGTGTGCTTGGGTGGTTCAGCAACAACCGATGGTGGTTACGGAGCAGTGCGCGCCATTCACGCTCCTGCACGCTTGAAAGCAGTGGAGTTTCTCGTTGCATGCGATGTCACCACACCATTCACACAAGCAGCGCAGATTTTCGGACCACAAAAAGGCGCGACGCTACGACACATTGCATTGCTCACCGGACGCCTTGAACGGCTTCAGCAAATTTATGCAGAACAATACGGAATTGACGTGAGCACAATTGTTGGGGCGGGTGCAGCAGGTGGTCTTGCTGGAGGTCTTGCAGCGCTCGGCGCCACACTTGTTCCCGGTTTCGACGTAGTTGCTGAAGAAATTGATCTCGACACACGTGCTGAAAATTGTGATCTCATTTTCACCGGAGAAGGCTTTCTCGATGCTCAAAGTTTCGATGGGAAAGTTGTGGGTTCCGTGCACGACCTTGCGCTCAGCAAAAAGAAACAACTCTGCGCAATTGTGGGCGATGCAGACACCACCGTGAATACACCGTTTAGCGTGATGAACCTTGTTCAGTTATTCGGCAGCGACACTGCAATGAATCGCACACTGTTTTCCATTGAACAGGCAGCGCTCGGCTACCTCAAACAAGTGAACTAGCCAGCAACAGTTGTTGTTGTTGTCGCTGCGGCAGGCGCACCAGCGATGGGCTTACCAGCGAGGTCGGTAGCAAGTAATACCAAAACGCTTGCTTCACCCATGTTGCCGGTTTCTGTCGGCACAGGGTCGGGCATTGGTGCTGTTGCAACGCCACCGAGTGCAGCGGCCACATTGGCAGCGTTGGCTTCTTGGCCAGCGATGTAATACACCATGGTCAGAGTTTGTTTCGGAGTGGCATCACTCTTGTTCAACGGTGGTTGAACAATGAAACCAAGACCTTGTAAGGCAACACTCAAGTCGCCAGCGCTTCCGGGAACGCCGGAGGCATTAGCAACGAGCACCTTGAAACCAGTGGTATTTGTTACTGGGGCCAGTGTTGTTTGGGAAGCATCGGGAACCGTCGTTCCTGCATCGACACTGGTGTCGTCAGTTGGCGTCGACGATGGGCTCGAGCTGTCGCTATTGATATCGCGCAAAATGAAAAATCCGACGAGAACGGCGACGACGGCAACAACGATGCTCAGCGTGGAGTTGAAGTTTTGGCCTGCACCATTTCCACCTGCTTGTGGGCGCGCTTGACGACTCATGACAACCTCCGAAGGTTTTGGCGGGTTTTCCCTACCTTATTGCGAAACGTGGAGCCGAGTGTGGGATTTGAACCCACGACCTACCGCTTACAAGGCGGTTGCTCTGCCACTGAGCTAACCCGGCGTAATCGGTGTTGATCCTAGAGGCAAACGCCTAGTTATTGCGCTTGACGGGCGCGAACTACCTCATAAGTAGCCAATGCCCCCGCTGCCGAGACATTTAATGAGGACAATTGTCCGTTCATGGGGATGGAAACCACTACATCACAGCGTTCGCGTACCAAACGAGCAATTCCCTTGCCCTCTGCCCCCAAAACAATACAAATGGGGTCGTTGGCAAAAGAAGCAATGTCGAACAGGCTGCGGTCGGCATCGTCGTCGAGACCCACTACCCACACTTTTGCCTTTTTCATTTGTGCAATAGCTGCTGGCAATCCGGAAACAACTGCGATATCGAGATGCTCTACTGCGCCCGCTGCAGCTTTCGCCGTCGTGGGCGTGACATGCACCGAACGGTGGCGAGGCAAAATGACTCCAGTAACTCCGGCGCCATCACAACAACGCAATAACGCACCAAGGTTGCCCGGGTCGGTGACGCCATCAACCGCAACAAGAAATGGTTGTACGCCATTACGCGTCTCCAACAGTTCTTCAATACCTATTTCGGGTAACGGTGCTGCAAATGCAATGACACCTTGAGGTGCTTCGCTGCGCGCAGTATTTTCAATGTGCTTACGCGGAACATCGGTCACTGTTACACGCACAGCTTCTGCAAGCTCACGAATGTCGTCAATGACATCGTTTGCATCAATATCGTTAGCGATCCAAATTTCTCGTGTCTTACGACGGCCAGCAATGAGTAACTCGCGAACGGCCTGACGACCTTCTACTTGTTCTCCACCTAAACCTTTTTCTGCGGGGCGCGAACGATCGCCACCCGCGCGTGGGTCGAAACGATTTCCACCGCGTGCGGGCGCACCCGTGCGCTTTGCGCCACCAAATTTTTTTGGTGCTCCCGATTTTTTAGGCGGGTTTGAACTGCGTGCCGGGGCCGCAGAGGTACGTGCTGGTGCACCGCGATTACCTTTCGGCATTCCAGTTTTTGCACCTGGTGCTGGTTTACGTCCGCGTTGTGCCACTACTTTGTTCCGTTCTCTTCATTCGTTTTTGTGATGACTGCTACTGCCCAGCAGGCAATTCCTTCAGCGCGTCCGAGCGCACCAAGACCTTCTGCACGGCGGCCTTTAATAGTGACAGGTGCTCCCGCTGCAGTGCTGACATTGCGTTGCATTGCTTCACGACGCGGGGCCAACTTGGGCTCTTCACACACCACACTGCAATCGACGTTGCCAATGGTCCAACCTGCTGCAGCAACCATGCGCGCAACTTCTACAAGCAACTCAAGTGAGTTTGCATTTTTCCAGCGTGCATCGGTGTCGGGAAAATGTTGGCCAATATCTCCTAAGCCGGCTGCACCAAGCAGAGCATCAGCAACAGCATGCGCAATAACATCGGCATCGCTATGCCCAACAAGTGAGCGCATGCCATCGAATACTTCGCCACCCAAAATGAGTGCACGACCTGGGGTTGGCTCAGTGTTAAAGCCATGAATATCGAACCCTTGACCTACACGAATATTCACGAGTTGCCCTTCAGCGCTTCGACGACCGCATTTTGTGCCCATGCAAAATCTTCTGTCGTTGTTATTTTGCGATTCATGACGTCTCCGGGCACCACTACAACGTAGCCACCAATTGCCTCAACAAGAGATGCATCATCTGTGCCTTCTCGCTTTTCATGTTCTGCTGCAAGATGTGCTTCGCGCAAGATTGATGCATGAAACGCCTGCGGGGTTTGCACTGCGCGCAATGTGCTACGCAACGGAGTGCTCAACACCTCATTTGTCGCTTCATCAACTACCTTGACCGTATCGACCACGGCAAGGGCCGGAACTGCGCCCTGCACGGTGGGCGAAAGCTCTTGTACGACCGCTTGGAAAAGTTCGACCGAGGCAAATGGGCGAGCCGCATCGTGCACGCACACCACTTCTGCACTTGTTGGCACCGCTGCCAGACCATTGCGTACCGACTGTGTTCTGCTTGTTCCACCTTGAACAACATGTACCCGCGCATCGCTCGAGGCAAAGTCGCTTACTTCAGGCACCACAACAACCACCCCAGCACTCACCTGCAGTGCGGTATCGACTGCCCACGCCAGCATCGACCGAGAGCCGAGAGCCAAAAACTGCTTCTGGGCACCAAATCGCTGCCCACTACCCCCTGCCACCACAATGGTCCATGTCCCCGATGGGTCAATCAATGCACCAGATGTGCCCGTGGGCATATTCGAGGGTGTGCTCATGGCACCGAGGGTAGTACCGTGATGGTGTTATGTCACATGCTTCCATCATTGCCTCCAGCGAGTTCTTCTCTGCCGCCTCCCCCGCCGTCATCGATGCCATTGCCGCCTCGGCCCAGGAAAAGAGCCTGGTACGTGGTGATGTGCTGTTCAAGGAAGGCGATGCCCCCGACGCCTTGTACATCGTGCTGTCTGGCCGCATTGCTATTGCCATCGATAACAAGCCACTCGACTCGCGCGAGAGCGTTGTTGCTCTCATGGTGGAAGGCAACCTCTTTGGCGACCTCGCACTGCTCGACGGAGGCGCACGCAGCGCACTTGCCCGTGCACTCGAGCCCTCCACCGTTTTACGCATTCCCTATTCCGCAGTAGAACCCCAGCTCTCCAATAACCCCGACTTGTTGTGGGGCATCACCCGCGTTCTTGCTCGCCGCTTGCGTGCCATGGACGAAGCACTTGCCGACAGCGTTTTTCTCGATGTCACTGGCCGCACAGCAAAGCGATTGCTTGAACTCTCTGAAGGTAAAGACGAGTTTGTACTTCCCGTTACTCAAGAAGAACTTGCCGGCATGGTGGGTGCCTCACGCGAGCGCGTCAACAAAGCCATTGCGAGTTTCATTCGTTTGGGTTGGCTCGAGCAACGCGATCGTCAATACAAACTCATCAACCGCCAAAATCTTGAAGTGCGCGCGAGCTAACTCGCACCCGTTTCTCTATTTCGCTTCGCTCAGCCATTCTTTTGCACGCCGAAAAGCATCGGCAGCATCTTCTGCACGGTGAGCAGGTCTTGTGGCATCGTGCGCAAAAGCGTGTTCACCTTCAGGGTAAAACGCAATGGTTGCACCAGTAGCTCGTAACGCATCAACGTCGTGAGCAGGGGTGTAGTGATCTTTCCCGCCAATAATTGCCAAAACGCTTGCTGCGTTTCCCGCCTCTAAATACTGCAACGGTTCAACTTGTCCTGCGCTGCGCCAGGCTTCTGGCAGCGTGATCATTCCGTAAAAACTCGCGATGCGTGCAAAGCGATTACTGCGCGCCGACTTAAAGCAATACATTCCACCCATACAAAAACCCATCAGAACGGTGACGGGGGTATTGAGCATGTCGGCTGCCTCGTGCAGGTCGCTCAAATGCTTGTCGTCGTCGATGTCTTTTACTGCGGCGTAGCGCGGTTCAATGTCGGCGCCAAGGTCTTTCCCAGGGAAAGGATCAACCGCAGCAACGGCCATGCCCCATTCGGTGGCCCACTGCGACACCAAATTGTCATAGAGCGGCCGCAAGCCAAAAATATCAGGGGTGACCACCAGCCCAATGCGCGGCGAGCCACTTGGGCGGGCAATTTCTACGTCGGTTCCTGAAGGCAAAGTATGTCGCACGCACCCATTGTGTCAGAGTGAGACTTGCGGTGAGACCTTTGGGGGGAACCGAGGTGATGCATGAGGCGCACGGTGCCGCATGCAAACAACACACAGCACCGTTACCCACACCGACCCATTCAACAAATACGAATACGTGCCCCTCGTTCGCGCCGATTTCACGACACCTGCAGTCAGAGTGATGGTGGATGAGTGGAATGCCCTCGCGCGACGACCTTCTTGTATTGCTCATGCCAACGCCTGGGGGCTACCTGGCGAACCCGTCACTCACCTCGACCAGATGCTCGAACGCATGGGGTTCAACCGACCAGCCCACTGCGATGAAGCCGACCAGTATTTGGCGCAAGTGGTGCGCATCGCTCGCACCGACGACCTCGCTGCACGCCTCGCGGTGCAACGCGTGGTTCCACACATTCTCGCTATTGCCAAGCGTCGTGGCCGCATCCACGCTGGCGGAGTAGAGGAAGCCCTGAACGCTGTAATGGCCCAGGTGTGGCTGGTGATTCGCACCTACCCCAGCGACAATCGCCCGCGCAAAATTGCTGCCAACATTGTGCGCGATGTGGAATACAAAGAATTTGTTGTGCCACAAAGAAGAAGACGAACCACGGTGGAACACTTTGACCCGGAAATTTTGGATGGCTTCATACAAGACATGACGCGTGAACCGAACAGCATTCACACGGGTTGCGATGGCAGCAGCGATGCCCTCACTGAACTGGAAGCACGCAACATGGACCCCGAACGACTTGCCTTGTTAAAACTTGTTGCCGCCGGATACACCAGCAAAGAGATTGGTGAAATTTTACGCATTCGCGCCCGCACAGTGCGCTGGCAACGGGCCGAAGCATTGAGTTTTGCGCGCTCAGCGCTATCGACTGAAAACTTCAAAGCGATTCGTGTTTATGAAGAAAAAGAACGTCAACGCCTCAGCGGTGACGCAACTTCACACGGCGCAAGCGCAAGCTATTCATCACAACAAAAACACTTGAACATGCCATAGCGAGGCCTGCCCACATGGGGTTCAATCTTCCACTTGCTGCAAGCGGAATTGCTGCGGCGTTATAAGCAAAGGCCCAAAACACGTTGGCGCCAATAGTGCGCAGTGTTGCACGCGACAAGGCAATGGCGTCGGCAACCAAGCGGAGGTCGCCACTCACAATGGTGAGGTCGCTTGCTTGCATTGCAACATCGGTACCCGTACCCATTGCAATACCAACGTCGGCTTGCGCAAGTGCGGCCGCATCATTCACGCCATCGCCCACCATCGCAACGGCGTATCCACGGTCTTGTAGTTCGCGAATCACCGCAACTTTTTCGTCGGGCAATACGCCGCCACGCACGTGGTAGTCGTCGGCATCTATGCCCACCTGCTGCGCAATAGCCATTGCCGTTGCTTGGTTGTCGCCCGTTAACAACACTGGTGCCAAACCCATTGCACGCAATGTTGCAATTGCTTCCTTACTCGTTGCCTTTGGTTGGTCAGCAACAACACACACTGCGCGCGCAGAGCCACCCCATGCGGCGATCACTGCCGTGTTGCCTTCTGCTCGTGCGTCGGCAAGTGCCGCGCGCAACGGCCCCGGAATAAGAATGAGTTCTTTTTGCAACAAGCGCTCGTGACCCACCATCACACTCACGCCCTCAACAACTCCGCGCGCACCCATACCAGCGAGCGACACGAACTCTTGCACGTCGGGAAGAGTTCCCGATTCTTTTTGGGCCGCTATGGCAATAGCTCGGGCAATGGGGTGTTCACTCGCCAATTCCAGTGCACCAATCATGCGCAATGCGTCGCGCCGGTCAATGCCTTCGGCGCACACCACATTGCGCAACTGCATGACGCCAGTGGTAACGGTTCCTGTTTTATCGAACACCACAGTGTCGATACGGCGTGTACTTTGCAGCACGTCGACGCCTTTAATAACAATGCCCAGCTGGGCTCCACGGCCACTACCTACCATCAGCGCGGTCGGCGTGGCAAGACCCAGCGCACAAGGACACGCGATAATGAGAACGGCAACAGCTGCAGTGAAAGCCTTAGTTGCATCGCCGTCGACAACAAACCAAGCAATCAAGGTCACCAACGAAATGAGCAGAACAACCGGCACAAAAATACTGCTCACTTTGTCGGCAAGTTTTTGTACTGGTGCTTTTGTTGCCTGTGCTTCGCGCACCAGCTTCGCCATGTGAGCAAAGGTGGTATCGGCCCCCACGCGCGACACGCGCACCTTCAAGCGACCCGTCAAGTTGATCGTTGCACCGGTAACAGCATCGCCCGGAACTACATCAACGGGCACACTTTCACCTGTAAGCATCGACATATCGATGCTTGAATCGCCTTCAATTACTACGCCATCGGTGGCAATTTTCTCACCAGGTCGCACCACAATGACATCGTTCACTTGCAAATTTTTGGCATCAACTTCACGCTCAACACCATTTTCCACAACAACTGCAGTATGAGCTCCTAATGCCAACAGCGCCCGTAACGCATTGCCTGCACTGCGTTTTGCGCGTGCTTCCAAATAACGCCCGGTGAGAATAAAGACCGTCACGGTTGCGGCCACTTCAAAATATACGTGATACGAGCTATGGCTCATACCAGTCATACCCGACATTCCGCCCATTGATCCGTAACTACTTGCTGCATCACCCCAGAGCAGTGCCCATACCGACCATGCAACTGCCGCAACCACACCAATCGAAATGAGAGTGTCCATGGTGGTAGCACGATGGCGCAAGTTCATGACAGCAGCACGATGAAATGGCCAAGCCCCCCATGTCACTACCGGAGCAGAGAAAACAAGGGCCCACCACTGCCAATTCTGAAACTGCATCGACTCAAACATGGAAAAGAAAAACACGGGAGCGGTGAGCAGCGCACAAACAAGAAGACGATTGCGCAAGGCCAGTAAGTTCTCGGCAAATTCTTCTTCGGTTGCCCCTACTGGCGCATCGGCTTCACGAAGCGCTGCCCCGTAACCTGCGTCCTCCACAGCACGAATGAGTTCGTCTGTTTGCACACCAAAGCGCGTGCGCACAGTTGCGGTTTCGGTTGCATAGTTCACAGAGGCGTCAACACCATCAATCTTGTTTAATTGATCTTGTATACGCGCTGCACATGCCCCACAGGTCATACCACTGACAGCAAATTCAACGGTGAGTGGGAGCTCTTCTAATGTGCTCATGAATTTCCTTTCACCTGTGCGGGAAACTCCGGATGCCTTTTTCCTAGAAACGCTGCAATTCCTTCTTGTGCATCTGGTGTTACAGCAGCTGCTGCCATCATTCCTACCGCATATGTATAGGCATCGCTCTCGCCCATTTGTACTTGTTTGTAAAAGGCAGCTTTTCCTAGACCCTTCGAGTGCGCCGAGCCCCGTGTTGCGCGCTGCAATAAATCAAGTGTTGCTGCGTCTAGTTCGCTTGCCGGCACCACGGCATTCACAAACCCCCACTGCAATGCAGTTGCTGCATCAATGGCATCGCCAGTGAGTGCCATTTCTAGCGCGCGCTTGCGACCAATGTTTCGTGACACCGCAACAAGAGGTGTGTGGCAAAATAAGCCACCCTTTCCACCAGGAATAGCGAAAGAAGAAGTATCGGCCGCGACAGCCAAATCGCACGTAGCAACAAGTTGACATCCTGCGGCCGTTGCCAAGGCATGCACACGCGCCACCACCACCTGCGGAATTGATTGGATGGTCTGCATCATTTTGGTGCAGGTTTCGAATACTTCGTAGGTGGCTGAATAATCTGCGCCAAACATGTCGCCAAAATTATGGCCGGCAGAAAAAACGGGGCCATTGGCGGCAAGTATGACCCCAGTGGCATCGCTTTTGCCCACGGCAACAAATGCCTTTGTGAGTTCCTTCAGCACCGGCAGCGACAGCGCATTGCGTTTTTCTGGCTGGTTCAGCGTGAGGGTCACCACATCGCCCGTGCGCATTACTTCCGCCAGTTCCGCCATGTCCCTATTCTGCCTTGGAAAAAGTGCCTTACGGATGACATATATTGATACGGCATGACTACCGCCACATCTGCCACATTGAGTACCCATTTGGCGCAGTTCCCCGATGTCTTGGAACAGCTCACCGCCGCCCACGAGGCCGCCTGGGTCACGGTTAACCCACATATTTTGGAGCTGTGCCGACTGCGCATTGCCAGCATGCTCGGCGCAGAAGCTGAAATAGCCATCAACACACCCCAAGCTGAACTCTCTGCAGACAAGCGCAGCGCACTTTCACAATGGCCGCTCTCGCCACTTTTTACAGAATCAGAAAAAGCATGCCTCGCATTCACCGAAGAGTTCGTTATTGATGTTGCCAGCCTGCAAGAAACCACAGCTGTGCGCGTGGGTGAACTCTTGGGCCAACAAGAACTCGCCGACTTTGTGAGTGCACTCTTGGTCGTTGAACAACGCATTCGTATTTCACTTGCTTGGCAAACCCTGTTTGGAGAAAACAAATGAATACACGTAACCCACGCATCGCACCAAAAACTTACGCAGCAGTTCCCTTGCGCACTCCACTTGGCGACTGGCAAGCAGCGGTGGTGCGCATGACCGCACTCGACCCCATCACCACAGAACTTGTGCGTCTGCGTTGTGCGCGCTACCACGACTGCAAAACTTGACTCTCTGTTCGTTTGGCAGTTGCCAAACAAGATGGTCTTAATGAATCCACCATTGCAGAAGTAGATCACTACGAAACAAGCAACCTCTCAGAACGCCACAAGGCAGCACTTCGCTACGCCGATGCGCTCATGACCCAGCCAGGCAACATTACCCCACAGCAAAAAGCAGATCTCCTTTTACATTTCACGCGCGACCAAATTATTGAACTCACCGTCGATGTGATGAAATGGAATTACCAAAAAGTTCCCGTCTCTCTTGGCACCGACGTAGAGGTACAAGAAGGCGAACTCACACCACTGATCTTCGACGCACAAGGAAACTGGGTTAAACCAACATGAAAGCCGTTCTCGTAGTACTTACGAACCCTGCAAGCACAGAAGCAGAGGTTGCTTACAACGACTGGTACACCAATGTTCACGTACCCGATGTACTTGCCGTACCTGGCTACGTGTCGGCCACCCGCTACAAAGCATTCGACGGATGGCAAGTGTTCGACCAGAAATACCTCACCTTGTACGAACTCGACGTTCGCAACCTTGAACACCTACAAGAAATTTCCGACGAACATATGCGCCGCATTGCCGACGATGAAATGCGCCGCTCTCCCGACAACGTGATGGACCGCGCCACCATGCGTGCGCTGTATTACGTTGAAGAAGCTCCGCGCCACGTTGGCCCAAATACCCAACTCCGTGTGGCTAATTCAGTATTCATGGCGTACTCCAGCCCTACTGACCCAGAACAAGAAGACGCTTTTCATACGTGGTACGAAGAAACACATCTCCCAGAAATTCTTGCACTGCCAGGCTTTCTCGCTGCACAACGCTTTGCCGCCACCAACATCAACATGGTGAAACAGCCGTGGGTCTGCGAACATCAATTTCTCGCAATATACGAACACAGTGCAAGCGATCTTGATACTTACAACGCTTCATTCGCACACATCATCAGTGGAATTAAGTCGGGTGACATTCACATGTCTGATGTCATTACATCAAATAACCCTGCGCCTGCTTACGTGCGCATTAGCGAGCAGATCACTCAGCAGTAGTTGGCTCTACTTTTTTCTTCTTCTCTGCATCAGCTTTCATTTGCGCAATCTTTTCGCGCAACGCCTCTTGCTTATTCAAAGACCTTTTCGATGCTTCTGCATTTTCTCGTTCGTGCCATTTCATTGGGGCTCCCTTTTGGCGTTATGCCACTTCGTAAAGCCCCGTATGGGCATGAAAAACCGGCTTGGAGTGTTGAAGGGTTGGAACAACGCACACAAGCCGGCCTAAAAAGCCTACGGGCTTCTTTCTCAAATGCCCACGCAGGGGTGCAATGATAAAGAGATGAAGGCTGTGCTCCTCGTTCTCACCCATGACCCCGCTATTCCACCGCTCCCGATGGCTAGCGAATCTGCCACCTACACAGCATTCGAGGGCTGGAACCCGTTTCCCGAAACTCACCTGCTTGTGCAGTCTTGGGACGTGAGCGATGCCACTGAAATCCAAACCGTCGCTCAACAGCACCAGTACGCCAATGCCCGCTCAATGTTTTATCTCCCCATCGAACTCGAACTCGCCAGCAAGGCAAACCCAGCCACTTCACCACGCGGAGTTTTCGTTACCTATAACCAACCGCTCACCCCAGCCGATGCCGACGAATACCACCGCTGGTACAGCCAACAACATTTACCCGACGTACTTGCCTGCCCTGGTTTCATTCGCGCGCAACGCTTTGGTATTTCCGGTGTTTCCTTGTCGCCATCGCCATGGGTTACCACACTGGAGTACACGAATATTTATGAGCACTCCTGTGAAACCGTGGAGGAATATAACGCCGCATTTGCTTACGTTCGCGCAGGCATTGCTTCAGGAGAAATTGGCATGACAGCAACGCTCACCCCGGGCGCACCAACCAGCGCTTACGGCCACCGGGCCTAGCCAACAGAAAAGTGCGCCCTCTGGGGCTCGAACCCAGGACCTGCGGATTAAAAGTCCGTTGCTCTACCAACTGAGCTAAAGGCGCAGAACGATTGGAATTCAGAGCAAACACCGCTCGGAACGCCGAAAAGATCCGTTCGTATGCTAGTTCCCCCACGCCAGAAAACGCCCATTGCTTATCCAAGGTCACGGATTTTTTAACCCTCTTCAATAGGCACCCGTCTCACCGTCGATGGTCTGGACCACGCCACACATCTCCAAGACCCCCATTCCTTTACGATTGGCATATGGCGCCAGCAGCAAAAAAGAAGTCTCCACCCGTTCCTGCCCCAAAAAAGCCGCGCCTGAGCCAGGCGGAAGCCACAGTGCGCATGCTGAACGCCACGAGCCAACTTCTGCTTCAGTACGTACCGGCAGACGTGACGGTCGCGCGAATCTGTGCTGCATCAGGTGTTCACACCGATTACGTCGTTCGCTACTTCGGTTCACGAGAAGAACTGATGTGCCAATCCATTGAAGCTGCATTTCTTGGCGTCTTTCTCAAAACCAGTAGCGAAGACACCACTCGACTCAACATTGTCCTTGAGGGCAACGTTGACGTCATGGCACTGTCGCAAGCTCGGGTGCGGACAATTGCCTATTTATTAGGTTGCGGCGTCAGCCCTGAACGGTTTCAGTCGAGTCAAAAATTAGTTCTTGAATCGGTCTTTTCACAATCGAATAATCCAAATGTGGGCGACCGCACTCGAATGAATCTCATCCTTATGGGAACCCTACTCATTCAAGCTTTAGGTACATTCGCAGAGGTAAACGACATGTCTGAACTACAAAAACAAGACACGCTTGCCTACATCGGATACATGAGTCTCACTGGCGAAACTGTTCAGACAGCCTTGGGGTGGAATGAATCTCAAGCCAAACCGAAGAAGAAGAAATAGCCAGTTATGGCGTGATGCGCTCCTTGCACCACAACCAAAGCGCCCCGCGAGCTTCGGGGGTATCTGACTTCCGTGTGCGAGACAAGCGATGAATCGTGCGGCTCGCGCGGTCGCACCAGAACTTGCCCGAGTCGACGTTCTCACTTCGAGAAGCCAGCCAACAAATGGTGTCGGCGCCTTGCTCCGGACTCCGCAAGAGCGGCTTCATGACACGTCGAAATGCCGGAAGCGAATCTTGGACACCGGGCGTATCGGCCCAACCAGGGTGCATTGCTGCAAATAGAACTTGCGGTTCGCGAACAGCCCACATCTCATTGAGCGTGACTTGAATACGTTTAGCAATGGCGTACTGACGTGTGCCGTCGTAGCTCGCAGGCGACATTTCTGGAGACTGATTGCCTGCAATATTGGGCAACGTGGCTCCATACATGCCGCCCGACGACACCGTGATTACTCGCCCTGAAGAAGACCTCAATAATGGGAGAAGATCTGTTGTCATCTGATGAGGCCCTAAGACATGGGTGGCGATTGTTGTTTCATAGCCCTGCGGCGATTCTTCACGAGTCTTTAAAAGTGCTCCCGCATTATGGATGAGTGCATGAAGAGTTGTGGTGGATTCAAGTATGAGCTGAGAAGCTCTACGCACTGCATCTAGATCGCCCATGTCGGCTACCACAATGTGAAACTTCTGAGTTTCTAAGCTTTGAACAAGTTCGTTCTTCGTGCGTTCAAGTTTCTCTGCAGATCGACCAACCAAAATGAGATCTGCACCCATCGCTGCAAGTTGATGTGCTGTTGCGTTGCCCAACCCCGACGTGGGGCCAGTGATGACAACTGTTTTTCCTGCCAATGCATTGTGGTCAAGTGGATCAAATTGTCCTGCTCGCACGAGGTAACCAATGCGCGAAAAACCGGGGACTACCAGGGTGTCTAATGCATTGTCAAGAATCTTCGGTAAAGCCATAACCGCACGGTACAGGGTCTAGTAATTCTGTGCTCACACGTGATCTATTGTCATGTCATGGGGTTTCCAACTACTACTACCGAAGCCGTCTCTCTCATCACACCCACCGTGTGTGATACCTATGCACGTGACGGCATTGTCATTCTCAGACAAGCGCTGCACCCAGAATGGTTGCTTCTCCTCCAACTCGGGCTCGAGCGAGTAATGGGTGATTCGGGCCAGAAAAAACATCTGTTCTATGACGGCACCGATCAGGAATTTATTGAGCTAGTGCGCACTACTGAAGTGTCGCCCGAGCTGCAGCGTTTCATGTACGACTCACCTCTTGCCGACATGATGGCAGTGCTGTTGAACTCATCTGATATTTGGTTGTACTCCGATGAGTGGTTTGTGAAAGGCCCCAATGGTGGCCGCACACCTTGGCATCAAGACCTTCCCTATTGGCCAATGGAAGGAAGCAAAATTGCATCTGCATGGATCAGCCTCGACACTTTGCCTGCGCATGAATGTTTGGAGTACGTGCGCGGCACGCATCATGGTGTGCGTTATGACGGATTCAACCCGCGGCGCGTGAGCGAAGACCCAACACTTCCCTATTTTGGAAGTGAGTATCCACCACTACCCAATATTGAAGCCGACCGCGATGCGTGGGACATTGTCTCGTGGGACATCACACCTGGTGACATTATTTTGGCGCACCCTGCAGTGCTGCACGGCGGTGGACCCACCGGGCCCAACAGCAGTCGTCGCGCAATTACCATTCGCATGTATGGCGACGACATTGTTTATGCACCACGCCCACCCGGCAAACCAACAGTGCCGTTAACGCCTGGCTTATCGTTGCTACTGAAGTATGGCGACCCATTACGCAGCCCGTGGTACCCACGCTTGCGCCCAGTACCACCTTGGCAACAGGCTCAGTAGCGCAGGGCTAAGGTCGCAAAATCGTTAAGACGGCCTCAAATGAGAGTGCGTTCCAATGTTCAAGATCAATACTGCATTCGTCCATTTCCGCAACAACACGGCCAAGAATTTGTCCGTGCAGCCAATAAGCCGTTGCAACTGGGTCTAACTCGCTTCGCACCCAATTGCGCTTCTGCGCTACCTTCACCGAGTTGGCGACGCTTGCCAGAAACTGTCGATTGATGTCGTTAATTGCTTTCGCTAACTGTGGGTTTCTTTGCGCTGCGCCAAGCACGCTGATACGCACCGCACGAGCCGCATGTCGATCTTTTTCATAACTCCACGTCATCAACTTGATGATTGCGTCAACGTACTCTTCCTGAGTATCCACCAGCGCCATAACGGTCTCCATGGAGATTTGTGGTTTTAAGCAACGCCAGTACCACTCGACGTAAGCGGCTTCAACAAGTGCTGCTCGATTCGTGAAGTGGTGGTATATCGATGGTTCTGCAATGTCGAGTTTTGCGGCGATCGCTGCAATACGAATCGAAGCTTCTCCACCGCTATCCATCATTTCAATGGCAGCATCAAGAATGCGCGAACGGGTGTCTTCGCCTGTTGCCATATCTAGAGACTAATGCACAATTCAGACTGCTCGTGTTACACCATTGTTAACAGTGGTGAATGACGTGGGGCTCTGTAGATCTATTTACCCAAATAAGAAATACGAAACTGCAGTTTCAGAGATTTGATTCCATTTGTCTAAATCCACTCGCTCTTTGTCCATCTCGGCCATTACACGACCCAAAATTTGGCCATTGATCCAATAGGCAGCTGCGAGCGGATCCACCTCTTTGCGTATCCAATTCTTTTCCTGTGCTGTTGCAAACACTTCTGCGACTTTGCTAGAAACTTCAAAATTGATCTGCCGAATTGCTTCCGCGATCTTCGGGCTTGTTTGTGCAGCACCCAGAACGCTCATTCGTGTACTGCGAATATCCTCGCGTTCAGCGGAGTAAACAAGACTTAAAATCTTCTTGACAATTCTCCGAAAATCTTCTGCGTTATCGGCCAATGCGGCCCCTGCTTGAAATGGCCGAACCATTTCCAGGTGGCTTCGTCGGTACCGCTCGATATGCGCTGCCTCAACTAGTTCTTCACGGTTTTTAAAGAAGTGGTATACCGAGGGTTCACGCACTCCCACCGACTCGGCGATTTTTTGCACCCGTATGGCGCCTTCTCCATTTTCTGAAATAGCCAACATCGCTGCTTCCAAAATACGTGTTCGAGTATCGCTGACATTAGTCACCTAAAAACCTTAGCGTAAAAAAATTATCACTAGTGAACCAGTGTTTTCTTTAGCCATGCCCAGGGATCGTGCGCCATGGCCCAGCGTCGGCCCGTGGTTCCTTAGGGAGTCCCAGTATTTGCTCACCAACAATGCCTCGTTGCACCTGGCTACTCCCGGCATAGATGGAACCCGCACGGGCATTAAGAAATACGTCGACCCAGCTAGCACTTGAGTTCGGCGAACCCACCGCATCGGAACGTAAGTAGGTAAGTGCCGGTTTGCCACTGGGGGTTAATGCGTCGGCACCCAAAATGTCGACAGCGAGTTCTGTCACTTCTTTGTGATATTCGGCCCAAAAGAGTTTTCCAATTGAGGCGTCGGGGCCTGGCTTTTTGCCGTTTAAGAATGCAGTCAATGCGCTGTAGCCAAGAAAGCGCATCACTTCAACCTTTGTGTATGCAACTGCCAACCGTTGGCGCATCACAGCATCGTCGGTAACACCTTTTTCACGTGCGAGCTCAATGAGTTTGTCAAGCTCTGCACGAAAACCAATGGCATTGATTGCTGCACCGGCTCCGCGCTCATTACCCAACAATGTCATTGTGACCATCCAGCCACCATTCACTTCGCCAACAACACTGTCTTTCGGGCAGCGGGCGTCGGTAAAAAAGACTTCGTTAAATTCCGAGTCGCCCGACATCATGCGAATGGGTCGCACTTCAACACCTGGTTGACGCATGTCAACGAGCAAGAAAGTAATTCCGCGATGCTTCACTTCATCGGGCGCTGTGCGGGCGAGAACGAAAATATGGTTTGCCATGTGGCCACCGGTGTTCCAGGTCTTTTGCCCGTTAATGATCCACTCATCACCGTCGAGCACTGCACGACAACCGAGGTTGCCCAAGTCGCTGCCTGCGGCTGGCTCACTAAAACCTTGGCACCACAAGTCTTCACCCGACAACACCCGCGGCAGGTAATGCTTCTTTTGCTCTTCGGTTCCAATCGCCAAAAGCGTGTTGCCCAACATGCTGATACCAAACATGTCGTTTGGGCCAACGGTGGGCACGCCTACGCGAGCAAATTCTTCCGAGATGACCGCTGCCTCAATAGAGGTGAGCCCCTGACCGCCGTATTCCTTTGGCCAGTTCACTGCCAGGAAACCATTGTCGCGCAATGTTTCGCGCCATACATCGGTAAAAGCTGCAGCTTCTTCTCTGTTGAGTGCGCCAATTCCCTTCCAGCCTGCAGGTAGGTGCTGGTCTAAGAAAGCGCACACTTTTTTGCGATAGGCATCGGCTGCGGGAGGGTAATTAAATTCCATGCGAAGTGGTCTCTCTTGCACTAGGTATTCATTGAATGCTCACCGAGTTTAGCGATGCATCAAAAAGGCAGCCGAGTTGAACTCAGCGCAACCTTCCCCACCAAGCGGCATAAATACTGGCAAAACGTGGATATATGGCTTTCATTTGCTCTGTTGCATCATCTGGTAGTGGTTGGTTGTTTGTTGGCGCCAATGGCGATGCCTGGCCAATGGGGTCAACCCATTCCATTGTGATGGCTTCAATGAGCTCACGGAAATCGGGCCCAAAATGATGATGGTGCGCACTCGACTGATGTTTTAAAAAACCCACTACGTCGGCATACGACTCGATGCAGTAATACGTACGTGGCTCAGCACCCCGCCAGTACTCATAGCGCCGCACATCTTCTTCATCGGCGTGCGTGCGTTCGTACATTTGGCGCGCAACTTCTTCGAAGCGAGCTTCGCAGCCTTCTTTAATAGTGACACGCGCTAACAGTGTTGCCATTGGTAAACCCCCTGGCAAAACAATAGAAGAGGGGTCGTGCCCGCACATCAGCGGACACGACCCCTACCTCTTACTATTTTGTTGGCTTTTTCCCAATCTTCAATTTCATGATGCGCTTCGCTGGTGGAATTTTCTTTCCTTCGTCGTCAATTGCTTTGGCAGTATTTGGCCACAACCGCTTGAAGTTCAACTTCACCGTCAAGGTGATGCGCTGCGTCTTTAATGCCGTCTGCATTGCAGTTGGCATCACACAAGGCTTCTTTGGTGAGTACACCTTCTTCTTAAACCACAAGCCCATCTTCTTACTTGGGTAAATACGTTTTGCAGTGGGGTTTTTCTTTGCGGTTCCAAAGCTCTCCACAACGCACTTGTACTTGGTTTTCTTTTTACCCACCAAGTATGTACCGGTTACGGTTCCGCCGGCGTTGCCGATGTAACCCGTTTTGAAACGAATCTTCAAGAATTTACCCGACACCACAATTTGTGAACCATCACCGAATGTCGCAGTACCACTCACACCATCAACAGTGACTTCATCACTCAACATCGTTGTCGTTGGATCTTCTTCCAACTCAGCTGCTTCCTTGGTTACTTTCGAACCATTGGTCACTGAACCAGAACCACCAGTTGAACTACTCAAGTCGTTTCCAGATTTGTCTTGAATTGCTTTTTGGTCATTACCCGTGGTGGGGTCAACGTACTTCCATGTGACGGTCTGACCTTCGGCAACAAGCGGAGCAGTAGTTATAACAACCTTGTTGTCGACAATTTCAACACTCACAATGGTCACTGGCGATCCGTCAATGGTCACAATGAACTGCGAAGAGTCTGGACCTGGTGTAGCAATGGTTTCACTGAAGGTGATGACAACCTTTCCGCCATTATCTACTTCAGAACCCGTCACTGTTGGCGGAACTGGGTCGACATTTGACACCTTTGAACCGTTCGTGACCGAACCGGAACCATTTGTTCCCGACCCGACATCGTTACCAGCAGCGTCTTGAATGCCCTTTGCATCGTTACCACTCGTGGCATCGGTATATGACCATGTAACGGTTTCTCCACCCGCAATGAGCGGCGAAGTAGTAATCACGATCTTGTTGTCAACAATTTCAACACTCACAATGGTTGCAGTTTTGCCATCAATGGTCACGGTGAACTGCGACGCATCTGGGCCGGGTGTAGCAAGTGTTTCGCTATAGGTGATAACAAGCTTTCCGCCATCATTCACTTCTGAACCAGTACGTGTAGGTGGCGTTGGGTCATACGTCGATGCGTTATTCGTGCTCAACACCGTGAAAGTTGCACCCAGAGCATCGTTTCCTGTCGCATCTTGAATTGCGCTATTGCTTGTCGCTGTATTCGACGAAGGTGCGTTGTAAACAATCGAAGCTGCCTTGCCCGCCTCAATCTTTGGGTTTGTCACAATGACCACGGTTGAACCGACAA
>JAURNB010000223.1 GCA_030830415.1 Acidimicrobiales bacterium
AACGTGCAAGGCAACAAGTTGGTGCACGCAGCAAGCAGTGTTGCGGCAACGGCAACAATTGAACAATCGGTGGTGGGGCCACTGTGCGTAGTGGGTGAATACTCGCATCTGTCGCATTCAGTGGTTATTGCTGGCGCCGAAATTGGTGAGTCTGCGGCCATTGAAAACAGTGTCATTATGGGTGTTGTGGGCAGCACTGCACAATTGAAAAACTGCATCATTGGCGCCGATGGCGTAGTAGAACAAGGTGAAGTATTGAACAACGTGAAGCGGCCCAGCCCGGACGGCGCTTAGTGCGTTTTTTAGTTTGTGGTGGCGCTGGTTTTATTGGGTCACATGTGGTTGACCGCTTGTTGTCGGAGGGTCACGCAGTAGAAGTTGTCGACAACTTGAGCACTGGTTCTTTTTCCAATTTGCACCAAGCACGTCTTGCAGGTGGCGATCTCAAAATTCACAATATCGACGTCACAACACCCGAATTTCTCGACCTCGTGTCGTTGCGTCGCCCCGATGTAATTTTGCAACTCACCGCGTTGTCGCCAAGTGCAGCGCATTCCACACTTGCGCTTTCCTCTGCCCCGGCAGTTGTGGCAGCACTTGAAGCTGCTCGCTTATTTGGTGTGAAAAAAGTTGTGCTCGGAGTACCTGCACATTTGCTGTATGGCGAAGTTCCCGTGCGTGAAATTCCTATTAAGGAAGGTCGTGTGAGTGAACCCATCAGCGTTCCTCATGTCATTACACGCACACTGTTGCAACTACTTGCTGTGTATCGCGAAGTACATGCAGTGGAATATACGGCACTTGCAATTGCTAATGTTTACGGCCCACGCCAACGAGCAGAAGATGGGGTAGTGGCAGCCTTTGCTGCAGCACTTGCCAACAACGAAGCACCAGAATTCTTTGGCTCGGGAAAACAAACGCGAGATTTTGTTTTTGTTGAAGATGTTGTTGATGCCTATGTCAAAGCGGCCACAAAAGGCGACGGGTTGGTCATCAATATTGGTACTGGAGTGCAAACAAGCATTGCGGCCTTGTGGAAAGAAATGAGTGCCGGCTCAACACTGCAGCCAGTAGTGGGCAAACAACGACCCAGCGACATTACGCGCTTTGCGGTGTCTCCAGTACGCGCACGCATTCAACTTGCCTGGGCGCCTTTTACTTCGTTATCTGAAGGCGTAGCAACTATTTCGCCACCGCGCTAAAGGTTTTTAGCGAAAGAGATCTTCGCTGGGGTTACGCACAATTTCATCCATGCTCGACTCGCGAAACCATGCCGCATCTGCACCGCGAACAACGCCCACAGGTATGCCGTTCGATTTACCCATCACCAGTTCAGCGGCACAAGCAAGTTCGTCGGCAACGGCAATTTCGGTTACCTGCATCACGCGGCCAAGTGCATCGGGTGTGCCGCGCAGGTCGAGTACACCAGCAATGCCAGCAACCCCAATTGCTACGTCGGTCACACCTTTGCGCCATGGGCGCCCAAAGGTATCGCTCACAATGACGCCAACATTGACGCCCAGTTTTGCTTTCACGATGTCGCGAATACGCCGCGCTGAGCGGTCGGAGTCGATGGGTAAAAGAGCAGCTTGACCACGTTCAACATTCGATAAATCGATACCGCTGTTAGCACACACGAAACCATGCTTAGTTTCGGTAATGATGAGGTCGCCTCGTCGACGCACAATGCGCACCGCTTCTTCTTCAACGAGCACTTTGTGTGAAAGCGGGTCGTCGGGGTCAATTTCAACGAGCCGACCTTCTGCTTTCGACACAATTTTTTGTGTCACTACCAAAACATCGTTGTCGAGAAGTGGCCCATTGGGTTCGCCTGAGCATGCTTCAACAATGATGTCTCCTAGTTGCATGCCGGGAATAATTTCCCCAATTCCTTCAACACCCCACGCGGTTAACTTGCTCATATGGCTCTTATGTTGCCACGCCAATGGCGCTCAAGCACGTTTGGGTGAGCGCAGCAGAAATTTCTGCTGTTTTCATAACGGTATTGGTAGCAATACAGCGCATTCCTTCACGTTCCACAGCGGAAATGAGGTGCTCGTCGGCGGTGTCGATGACCAAAGTAGAAGCAATGGGCGCATACAACCGAGCCACACCCACCACACTGGGTTCATGCCCCATCTCGCTCATCATGCGGTCGGCGGGGCCTTTGAGTGCTGCGCCAGCAACGATGGGGGAAATAGCTACAACGGTGTCGCGACGTGCGGTAAGTGTTGCGTCGAAGTTCTTGAGTGCTCGCATGGGGCCAATGGAAACGATCGGGTTCGATGGAGCAATAATGATTGCATCGGCAGAGCTCATATCATTGAGCCCGAGAGCAGATGCCTCAGCAACACCAGCAAAGCGAACACTGCGAATAGCAACTGAGTGGCGGAGCTTGACAAAGTATTCCTGAAATGAAATTTCACTACCGTCAACAAGTGTGACCATGGTGGAAACGCGATCATTAGTCATGGGAACCACACGAAAGCCAATGCCGAATGCTTGTGTAATTTCTGCCGTCACTTCTGCAAGCGTTGCGCCTTCGGCAAGGCGTGTGGTGCGATAAAAATGCGTAGCAAGGTCGCGGTTGCCTAAGCCAAACCACGACTCTCCGGCAAGTGAATGTGCAGGGCGAACATCGGTAAAACGTGCCAGGTTTTCCATGGTGACAAAAGTTTCATTGGCAAGACCCCAACCGCGCTCGGGGTCAATTGATTCCGACACGGTGTAGGTAACGGTGTCGAGGTCGGGAGAAATAGACAAGCCATGCATCACCGTGTCGTCGCCAGTATTCACAATTGTCACGAGTTTGTTATGGGCAATGGCATGTTGGGCACCACGTAAGAAACGTGCAGCACCTACTCCGCCTGAAATCACACAAATCATGGGTGTTTGCTCCACATCATCTCCCTGATCGTAGAGGCGCAACTGTTAGAGTCAACTCTCATATGGCACGCGCATTAATTACCGGAATTACAGGTCAAGACGGACAACACCTTGCAGAGTTCTTGCACTCCAAGGGTTATGAAGTCTTTGGCATGATCAAGGGTCAAAACAACCCTCGTGCCGAACTCTTGCGCGAGGAGTTCCCGTACGTTGAATTGGTGTCGGGCGACCTCACCGACCTGCCCAGTTTGGTGTCTACTCTTGAGCGCGCTCAACCCACCGAAATTTATAACTTGGGTGCAATCTCGTTTGTGCATTTTTCGTGGACCCAAGCCGAGCTCACTGCAAATACCACGGGTCTTGGTGTGCTGCGCATGCTCGAAGCTATTCGCATGGTGGGTGGCGCTCAAAACAACCCTATGCGTTTTTACCAGGCCTCTTCTTCGGAAATGTTCGGCAAAGTACGTGAAGTGCCACAAACAGAACTCACTCCGTTCCACCCGCGTTCGCCGTATGGCTGCGCAAAGGTGTTCGGCCACGACATCACTGTGAACTATCGCGAGAGCTATGGCATGTATGCCTGCTCGGGTATTTTGTTCAACCACGAGGGTCCGCGTCGTGGGCTCGAGTTTGTGACCCGCAAAATTTCCAATGCTGTTGCTCGCATCAAGCTAGGTGTGCAGCAAGATATTTCACTCGGCAACCTCGACGCCAAGCGCGACTGGGGTTACGCCG
>JAURNB010000224.1 GCA_030830415.1 Acidimicrobiales bacterium
TCGCGGAAGCCCGGCATGCGGACTTCTTTGGCGATTTTCTTAAAGGCCATGTCGATGCCGCGGTCGAGTTCCGACTGCTCTAGCTCGACAGAGAGTTTGACTTTGTTGTCTTCGAGGGTTTCAAGAGTGCTTTTCACAGGATGCTGAGTGTATCGGGAAGCGTGGATGTGGGGTTTACCTCCCTCCATGAGCAAGAATGGGGGCATGACGTTCTGGAAGCCTCACGCCCTTGCCACTCCGCACCCCGATCAAATTGACTTACGCAATGGAGACAAGGTTGTTTCCATTGTCGATATGCGTACCGACGACGGGGTCGTTGCTGCAGGCACCCCTGGCAAAGTGATTTTGTCGAACGGGTTCAATTGGCAGCGCTATCGCGTCCTCTTCACCAATGGAGTGGAAATGGGCGATCTCGACCAACGCCACATTGCGCCAACTGGTCGCACCGCCAAACGTCTCATTAAGGCCGCGCGCCGATAGGGTCTAACGCTCCGGGGTGTGGCGCAGTTGGTAGCGTGCCTGGTTTGGGACCAGGAGGCCGGGGGTTCGAGTCCCCCCACCCCGACAACTCATCGGAAATGTGCACGACTTCTCGTGCAGCAGTTGCCACTTCAGGCACCGCCCCACTATTGTGACTAGTGGCACTCCAACCATGGAGTGTCGAATACACAGCTCAAACCAATGAGGGGTATCACATGTTCCAGCGTTCGACCACACGGTCACGAGTGATGAAGAAAGTAGGAGCCGGTATTGCACTTGCTCTTCTTGCTTCCACCGTGCCAATGGCAGCAAATGCAGCCAAAACCACATCATCAGCAACTGCCGATAAGCCTGTAAGTGGCGGAAAAATCACCGTAGGTGTCTTCGACACTTTTGCCGGATACTGCATGAAGCAAATCCTTGCCAACTCGGCACTCGGTGGCGCACGCAGCATTGCCGAAACACTCTTCGAGCGCAACAGCAGTGGCAAGGTTGTGCCTTTCCTGTTGAAAGGCGTAACTCCTAGTGCTGACAACAAAACCTGGAACCTGGAAATTCGCAAGAAAGCCGACGGAACCCCCATTCAGTTCAGTGACGGGGCAGCATGGGATGCTGACGCTCTTATTGCCAACTTCAACGCCATCCGTGGGCTCACTTATGTAGCCAACATCAAAACTGATACTGAAAAGAATTTCCTCGGATCAACAGCAGTTGCCACAGGAAACATTGTGAGCACCACCAAGGTCGACGACTACAACGTAACGGTCAAGCTCAACATGGCTCAAGCCGACTTGCGCGAATTGATGTACGCCTCCGGTCGTTTCATCATGCGTTCACCAAATATGTTCAAAGACTCCGCTTCATGTGCATCCACTCTTGTAGGAACGGGCCCGTTCGTTCAAAAGTCTTCTGAACCAACAAAGCTTGTTGTTGTGAAGAACAAAAACTACTGGCGTAAAGATGCAGCTGGAAACAAGTTGCCATACCTCGACCAAATCACTTTTAAATATGTTCTCGAGTCCGCATCGCGAGTTGCAGGTTTGAAGTCTGGTTCACTCGATGCAGCCCAGTTCAGTTCTGCTTCAGAAACAAAGCAGATGAAAGATCTCAGCACATCAACCGCTGTGTCATATTTCAAAACAGGCGGCGAATTCTACCCATCGTTGTGGTTCAATACATCAATTGCCCCATTCAATAACCTCAATGCACGCAAGGCCGTTTCTTTTGCCTTAGACCGCGACCTTTGGGCAAAAACTCGCGGCAATGGAATGACTGAAGCAGCGACGAGCATCGTGGGCAAGAACAACGTCATGTATTCTAAAACGAACTTCGCTTCGTTCAATTTGGCAAAAGCAAAGGCAGCTGCTGCGGCATACAAAGCCGAAACCGGTAAAGACCTTGAGTTCGTGTTCCCTTCTGCAAACGACAGCTCCACGCGCGCAAACTCCAAGGCATTTGTCGCCATGATGAAAAAAGCTGGAATCAAGGCTTCCTTCAATGAAGAGCTTATTAGCGACATTGTGAATAAGGGATTCTTTGAAGCGGGCACCGGACTCAAGTACCAAGCTGCATTCCTCCTCACTTTGGAAGGGCTTGATGCTGCTTTTAACTACATCTTCTTGTCGTCAAACATGTTTGAGACGGGAACAACAAACCCAATGGCCGGGCTCGCCCGCCTCGGGAAAATTGATACCTTGCTCAACATCACAAAGCACAAAGACACCCAGCTCGATGCACTCTTGCAAGCCGCACGCGCCTCTGGAACTGCTGCGGACTACAAGAAGGTCACCGAGCGGATCCAAGACCAGGCTTACATTGCCAACATCACTTACCAGACTTACGCAATGGCGACCACCAAGAAAATTCACGGCATTGGCGAAACAAAATTGGCTGCTGGTGGATCTGCACCTGCAGTGTTCAACTGGGGAACCAACTGGACCAGCGTCTGGAAAAAATAATTACTACTCACTCTGAGTAAACATTCACTTTAAGACGCCCCGGAAGGATTCTTCCGGGGCGTCTTTTTATGCGAGACTAAGGGCTAGTTATGAATCGTGCACTTCCCATACTGCGCAGGCTTGGCACATTGCTCGCAGTTATTGTGCTCTCTACTTTTTTCCTGTCGTGCCTTTTGCGTTTACTGCCCACGGATCTTGTTGACATGATTCTTTCCTTCGGTACGCCCGAGGAAAAGGCTGCGCTACGTCGCACGCTGTATCTCGACCGCGATGTCTTTACTTCTTACTTCATGTGGTTTAAAGATTTCATCCGCGGCGACATGGGCATTATCTATGGCACTGGTGGTGGAGAAACCGTTTGGAGCCATGTCACGCGTAGTCTTCCGATCTCTCTGATCATCATGCTCTACACGCAAATTCTTGCTCTCGTCATAGCCGTGCCGCTAGGCATTTTCACTGCATACCGCGCCGGCAAAAAATCAGATCGCATCATTTCCAATACCCTCTTTACAGCTTCTTCGGTCCCCAACTTCGCGCTCGCGTTTCTCCTCATCATCGTGGTGGGCGTCAAACTCAAATGGTTCCCCACGCTCGAATACATTGGCTTCAAAGACGATCCATTCCAACATTTCAAACACTTAGTTCTTCCCTGCGTAAGTTTGGGAGTTGGCTTAGCTGCTTCTTATACACGCTTACTGCGCACCGATGTCATTGCAGCCTTGAAAGATGACTATGTCACCATGGCGGCATCTAAGGGGCTTTCCGACTCGCGCATTCTTCTCACCCACGTCTTTCGTCCGGCAAGCGTCACGCTTCTCACTGCCGCTGCGCTCAACATGGGTGCTCTCATCGGTGGGACTCTTGTCATAGAAAATATTTTTGCCATTCCTGGTTTTGGATTTGAAATTGCCTACGCGCTCGCCACAAAAGAATTCGTAGCACTTCAATCTTTCATTGCCATCACTGCAATTGGTTACGTTATTTTCAACGTCACTGCCGACCTCCTCATTGGCATCGTCGACCCACGCACGCGAGGTTCGCGATGAAATCCGGCTTGTGGAAAAAAATGCGTCGGTTCTCTATTCCCACGCTGCTCTCCATTGCTTGGCTTGCCATCATCGGCCTCATAGCAATTGTGTATCCGATTCTCTCTTCAACCGATCCAAAGTTTGTGTATGAGAATGATCTCGGTGTTGGCCCGTTCACCAATGGCCATCTCTTTGGCACCGACACCAATGGCTACGACATATTGCGCGAACTTCTTCACGGAACTCGCCTCACGCTTCTTGTAGCTGTTGTTGCTGTAGGAGTAGGCGGTGCAATCGGCAGTCTCATTGGCATCCTTTCTGGATATGTGCGCGGGAAGATCGACGCGGTGGTCAATATTATTTTCAGCGCCGTGCTCTCCATCCCCAACTTGGTATTGGCACTTGCACTGGTAGCAGTTCTGGCAACAGCGCCCGATGTGAACTCCACGGTTTCGAATTGGCGCAAAGTGTTTGTGGTTGTATTGGCACTGACTATTGTCATTATTCCCATCTTGGGTCGTATCGCTCGCGGAGCAACTCTGTCGTGGTCGAACCGCGAATTCGTGACCGCAGCAAAGTCGATGGGGGCAAAGAATTCCACCATTTTGTGGAAGCACATCGTGCCCAACGTTCTTCCCGCGGTCATGGCAATTGCCTTTTTGGCGGTTGGTGTGGTCATTGTTGCAGAAGGTTCACTATCGCTTCTTGGCGTAGGAATTCCCGATGGCAACAGCTGGGGTGCAATTTTGGCTGCAGGCCGCAACGACATGGAGTACACCCCTCACGTGGTGTACTTCCCCATCATCTTCATTGCTCTTACCGTCATTTCCTGCAACCAAATTGGTGATGTCATTCGCCAAAGCCTCGACCGACGAGAGGCACGCATATGAGCAATAACCCCATGTTGTCGCTCCGCGACTTCTCTGTTTCGTTCGACACTGCACGTGGGCCTTTGTATGCAGTGCGCAATGTCAATATTGACGTAGCCGATGGTGAAAGCCTTGGCATCGTTGGTGAATCGGGTTCGGGAAAGACAGTGCTTTCTCGTGGCGCGATGGGTCTTCTTCCCAAGCGCGCAGCTCATCGTTCAGGCACAGTCATTTACGACGACCATGACCTCTCACAGGCACCGCGCAAAGAGTTGCGCGAATATTGGGGCACGGGAATGGCAATGATCTTCCAAGACCCCATGACCGCGCTCAATCCGGTGCGTAAAATTGGTTCACAACTCACTGAAGGCCTCCGCGTACGGTTACAAATGAATAAGCGTGATGCCAAGGCAAGAGGACTTGAGTTACTACATCGCGTGCGCATTCCCGACCCAGAAGCTGTGATGGAGAAATATCCGTTTCAACTTTCCGGCGGCATGCGTCAACGTGTGATGATAGCTATAGCACTTGCTTGCAAACCGCGTCTGCTTTTTGCTGACGAACCAACTACTGCGCTCGACGTCACCGTTCAGGCACAGGTGATGCAACTCCTCAGCGAACTACGCCACGAAATGGGAATGTCGATGGTCATTGTTACCCACGACCTCGGTGTCGTTGCAGGTCATACCGACCGCATAGCAGTGATGTATGCCGGTGAAGTAGTTGAAATTGCTCCAACAAAGCGATTGTTCGCAAACATGCAGATGCCGTATACAGAGGCGCTCATGAAGTCGATTCCTCGACTCGACGCTCCAAGTGGGCAACGTTTGCCTGTCATCAGTGGTCGACTTCCCGACCCAACACAACCCGAAACAGGCTGCTCCTTTGCATCGCGTTGCCCGTATGTCACCGACAAGTGCCGTGCATCGACACCGCCCCTTGTTGAGGTTGCACCTGGGCACTCATATCGCTGTTGGTTCCCAATCGGAGGTTCGCGCTAATGGCTGGGTCAGGCAAAGCACATCTACGCAAGAGTGACGACGTAATATTGCGTGTTGAAGACCTCACCATGGAGTTTCCCGCCGGAGGAAAAAACTTTGTGCGTGCGGTCTCGGGGATCTCTTTCGATATTGAACGTGGTGAGACTCTCGCCATCGTCGGTGAATCGGGTTGTGGTAAATCCACATTAGGTAAAGCTATTTTGCAATTACCCAAGCCGACTTCTGGTTCGGTCAATTTTCAAGGTCAAGAACTCACCACACTCAACAAAGATGCATTGCGCGACATTCGCCCTGCAATGCAAATGATCTTTCAAGACCCTGTGAGTTCGCTCGACCCCCGCTTAAGTGTCGGCAAAATTGTTGACGAGCCACTTGCCATTTGGAATCGTGGCGACGAAGTATGGCGTAGCAACAAAGTTGACGAGCTCTTAAATGCTGTGGGTCTTGACCCCGCCCTCGTACGTGACCGCCGCTCATATGAATTTTCTGGCGGGCAGTGCCAACGTATCAGTATTGCGCGCTCCCTTGCCTTGGAGCCACTACTCCTCATCTGCGATGAACCGGTGTCCGCGCTCGACGTAAGCGTTCAAGCTCAAATACTCAATTTGCTGCAAGACATGAAAGAACGTTACGGGTTAACGCTCATCTTTATTTCACACGACCTAGCAGTAGTAAAAGCTGTGAGCACGCGCATCATGGTGATGTACCTCGGCAAAGTGTGCGAAATCTCATCACCCGACGAGTTGTACTCGAACCCACGTCACCACTACACACATGCGCTCGTGAGTTCGGTACCTATTCCCGACCCCAATGTTGCTGCCCGCCGTACAACACTTGAAGGCGAACCACCATCTCCCATGGACCCACCCTCGGGATGTCGTTTCCGTACTCGCTGCCCTGCAGCAACCGACCTGTGTGCACAAGAAGAGCCGCAGTTGCATGAGGTTTCAACGGGCCATTACGTGGCCTGCCACTGGCCTCGCTCCTAAGCGTTTTCGGTCGTTACGGGCGGCCTGCACCAGCAACATCGACACGTGCTGAAAGCACGCGCCCAGTTCTTGTTGAAGATGCAATATGCGCTTCAGCTGAATCGCCTGTGAGCATAAAGAGTGTTTTGCCGTCGTCGCCACCAAGCATGCACGCAAAACAGAGTTGACCTGTATCGATTACTTCAAGCACTTTTCCACCTTCTGCAATGCGCACGCATTCAGTAGACATTGGGTTGGCAAACCACACTGCGCCCTCGGCATCGAGACAGATACCATCGGGCATGCGTCCTTCGGTAGAGGCCCATACACGGCGATCGGACAATGAGCCGTCGGCGTTAATAGTGAAAGCGGCTAGCCGAAAGCCAAGAGTTTCAGCGACAATCAATGTCTTCCCATCGGGAGTGATGACAGCACCATTGGGAAAGCACAAATCACTTGCAGCAATACGAGTTTTTCCTTGTGGGGAAATACAAGCAAGATTGGCCAATTTTGGGTTGGCCAATACTTCTTCTATGGGGCGTGTAGCGACCTCTTCATCCAAGTTCAAGCCAAAGTTGCCTACGTACGCCCGACCATGAGCATCGACCACCATGTCGTTGCAGTGATACGTCGCGATGTCTGACAAGTCGGCCCACACGCTCACTTTTCCGTCGGTATCTCTCCGCAACACTTGGCGCTTGGTCATACTCACAACAAGCAGCGAACCGTCAGGCATCCAACCGAGGCCAGATGGCTGATCATCAATCGACAACTCGGTGCGCAGATCACCCTCTGCACTGACGGAAAGTACCGCATGTTCATAGAAATCGCTGAACCACAGTCGGCCTTCATGCCAGCGCGGAGCTTCGCCGAAATATAGACCGGCAACTACTTCTTTCACTTCACGTTTCATGATCCCCCGATTCATGTGGATGGCGAGTTTTCTCGGCGCATAACGTAACGAAAAACGCTACGTACGGCGCCGAGAACACTTGGGTTATTTGTCGGTGGAGCGGCGTCCTTCTTTGCGGCGCCAGATGAGTGGGTCGCCAGGCTTCATGATTTCGTGAGCACGACGCCATTCGGCGAAGATGCCCAAAATGTGTGGTGGGTCACCATGAATTTCGGTGAAGCCACCGGTTACTTCACGTGTGTCGAAATACGAAGCATGCACTCCGTCGGCGAACAACTCACATGCAGGTGCGAAGCCCATATCGAGCAAGCGCTGACGCTCTGCTTGGAAATCGGTCACGAGGTACGCAATGTGGTGGAAGCCCTCTTCACCATTTTTGTACATATCGCGATAAATAGAAGGTGTCTCGTCGTGCTGCACAATGAACTGAATCATCGTGTCGCCCAAGTAACCAAATGCATACGACACATCGGCCTCTTGTGGTGTGCCTCGGTAATCAAAGGTGTCGCACTTGTGATGGTCGGTGACCGAAAAAGGCCCCGCACCGAACAAGTCGTGCCATTTCTGAATTGACTCATCAATGTTGTTCACTAAATATGCTTGCTGAAATAGCGGATAATTTCCCAAAATGCCCATGATTCCCCCTTGGCTGTTTTCTTCACCTTAGCGATTTTCACAGACATGGAAATTACTGGAGATTGGCCGCACCCACGGGCTCAACCACCCACCCATCGACGTTTGCATTGGGCTCGCACAGCGCAACCACGCAGCCCCCAAAGCCCCCTCCTGTCATGCGTGCGCCATAAACCCCTGGAGTCGCTACGAGATCAGCGACGGCTTCATCCATCTCTGGCACCGACACGGCAAAATTCTCCGCCAGGCTTTTGTGGCTTTCTTGCATTATTTCGCCTGCTAACGAGAAATCGCCGATTGATAGCGCTGCCGCAAACGCTAAGACTCTGGCATTTTCAGAAATGACATGCGTGGCTCTCAATCGCACAATTGCATCGGGAATCTTCGTTACATCGCCCATGTCTGCAATATTCAAAGGCCCAACAAAATGTTCAGCGAGTCGGCACTCGTCAACACGTTGCGCATACGCCGAACCTTCTAGCTGACGAGCCATAACGAAACGCACCACCACCTTCACGTCATCTGGAATGGGAATATGTGCCACTTCATATGTAGAGCAGTTAATGAGGCTTGCGCTGCCAGCGACGGCAGAGGTAATACACAACTGATCCATAATCCCACACGGCACTTGCGTGGCCATGTGTTCAGCACGTTGCCCGAGTTGCGCCAATGACAACTCATCTCCTTGAAAGCCCAAGGCAAGTGCAAGCGCGACCTCTAACGACGCCGACGACGATAGGCCTGCACCTATCGGAAGCGTGCTGCGGATAACACCCGTGATCCCGTGCGGTTCTTCGATAAGCGAAAGGACTGCGTCGACATAACGTCCCCACGACGAACCATTTTCAGTTTTGCTTCTTTCCGACAATTCGCGCCGATAAAGACCTTCTTCCGATTCGGATCTCAGTTCAACATAGTTTTCCTGCAACGAAAACTCTATTGACGTGAACATTTTTATAGCCATAGGCAACACCAGCCCACCGGTGTAGTCGGTGTGATCACCAATGAGGTTCACTCGCCCTGGAGCAACTGCTCTATACGTGCACAACTCAGGCATAAAAGTTTTCTGGCAGTACATCTCTATGTGCCAAGAGAAGCTCATCTACCAATTCCCAAATTTGTTGCAGGTTGAGTTCACTAGCGGTACGTGGGTCGAGCATTGCAGCGTGATAGATATGGTCGCGACGACCGGTCAATGCGGCTTCAACTGTGAGCGCCTGCACATTGACATTTGTTTGTATCAGTGCGGCTAATTGTGGAGGAAGCTTTCCCACCGGTTGAGGCACAATTCCTCGAGCATCTACCGAACAAGCAACTTCCACACAACAATCGTCCGGGAGATTCGAAATGAGACCTCTATTGGGCACATTGCCATACACCACTCGTTGCTCACCGGTTTCCAAACTGTGAATAATTCCGGCTCCGTACTCCATGCTGCGGTGCACCTTGAGTTGTGCTTCTGGATCCAAAAGTCTTCTTTGCAGACTCTCCCAGCCAGCAATTTGCGTTTGACAACGTTGCAGATACTCATTGAGCGGAATGCCGAATTCCTCAATGAGGTGAGGTTGATGCGACTTGATGAACCAAGGAACGTACTCGGCGAAATGTTCGCTTGACTCCGTCACAAAATAACCGAGCCGTTTCAGCATTTCATAGCGCACGGCGTCTGAAAGCCCTGAGGTGCCTCCATCACTGCGGTTTTTCTCACCGCGCATGGGTAAAGGAACTCGCTCACCACGGCGGCGTATTGCAGGGTAAAGGTCAACATCTCCCATTTTTGTTGCATGAACGAAGGAAAGATAAAACGACATGTGATTAATGCCTGCACACTCGTAGCGCACCTCCTCATACGGAACATTTACATCACTTGCCAACTGCTGAGCCGTATGCTGCACACTGTGACATAGGCCGATCGTGCGTATTGAAGATGACTTCGAGACGGCCCAACACAAAATTGACATTGGGTTGACGTAGTTCAAGAGCAATGCATCTGGACACACTCTTTCCATATCGCGACAGATATCTAGGAGTACAGGTATGGTGCGTAGCCCACGCATAATGCCGCCTATTCCCAGTGTGTCGGCGATGGTTTGCTGTAAACCAAATTTTTGCGGTACCGCGAAATCGATGACAGTAGATGGTTCATAGCCACCCACTTGAAACATGGTGATGACATAGTTTGCCTGATTGAGAGCAACGAGGCGATCTGTTGTTGCTTCTATTTTGGCGCTCACACCAAGAGTTACAACTATTTTTCTACCAACTACTTCAGATATAGCCAAACGCTCTTCATCAATATCGTGCAGAACAATGGTTGCATCTGAGAGTTCGGGAAAACTCAAAATGTCGCCCATCAGGTTTCTTGCAAACACGGTGCTTCCAGCTCCAATGAACGTAATGCGTACACCCATTGTTACTTCTGTTTCACTGGCGCTTTCGTGAACTGCATTGCCCCGTCATCTAAGGGAGCACGGCGAAACATCTTCTTGTCACGAGCGAAATTTTGCGGGTTGATCCATGGGGCATGATTCCCCTGTCGCGGGAAAAGATGCATCACGCGCCGCATATAACCCGCACTAAATGAGTCGATCCAAGGGCTCTCGGACATGTTTTGGTCGACATCGCGCAAACGTGGCGTGCACTGTGTTGTGCCTGTTTTCGCCATGTGATTCAGCAGTCGGCACACGTACTCACAGGTGAGATCTGAACGCAGGGTCCACGAGGCATTGATGTAGCCAAACGACGAGGCCAAGTTGGGTACACCAGAATACGCCACGCCCTTGTAGGTCCACGTCTGAGCAAAATCAACAGGCTTGCCGTCTACTTCAAATTGCACTTCGCCCAATGTGACCAACTGCAGCCCGGTGGCTGTCACGATGACGTCGGCATCGAGATGCTCACCCGACGACAACACAATTCCGGTTTCATCAAAAGTGTCGATGGTGTCGGTTACCACCGACGCTTTACCGTCACGCATTGCGTGGAAAAAATCTCCGTTCGGCGCCAAACACAAGCGTTGATCCCACGGGTTGTATGTAGGAGTGAAGTCTCTTTCAATGTCGTAGTCGGGGCCGAGTTGTTCACGCACCCCTTTGAGCAAAATCTCTTTTACTTTGTCGGGATGCGTACGTGAACGCGAATACACCAACTGTTGATACTTTGTGTTTTTCAGTCGAGTAATTGCATAGGCAATTTTTGACGGAAGATATTTGCGCAATGCATTTGCGAATGCATCGACGTCGGGGCGTGCTGCAATGTATGTTGGCGAGCGCTGCAACATGGTGACGTGTTTAGCGTCTTTCGCCATTGCAGGCACCAACGTGATTGCGGTAGCCCCTGAACCAATCACAACGACACGCTTACCCGAATAGGAAACATCGTTCGTCCACTTTTGTGGATGAATTACCTCTCCACGGAAACGTTCTCTTCCGGGAAATTCAGGAGTAAAGCCTTCGCGGTAGCTGTAATAACCCGAGCACATAAACAAAAAGCCACAGGTAAAGGTAACTGTGTCGCCGGTGCCTACCCGCTCCACCTCCACCGACCACTGCGACTTTTCACTCGACCACTGCGCACGCTTCACCAAATGCCCAAAGCGAATGTGCCGGGCGACATCGAACTCATTCATGGTGCTATGTAAATAGCGCAAGATATCGGGGCCATCGGCAATGGCTTTTGCCTCGGTCCAGGGCTTAAACCGAAAGCCCAAGGTGTGCATGTCGGAATCGGAGCGCACACCTGGGTAGCGAAAAAGGTCCCACGTGCCACCAATGTCGGCACGCCCTTCGAGAATTGCATAGGTTCGCGATGGGCACATGGTGTTGAGGTGATACCCAGCCCCAATGCCCGAGATTCCCGCGCCTACTACAAGGACATCGACATGCTCGCTAGATGCCGCCGAGGCGCTGTGGACCATCGAAATACCCTACATCCCTGCCATGTAACAGCCCATTTGTACTATGGAACCGTGCAAACCATTTTTGGGCTCATCATTGGCCTCCTCATCGCTTCACTCGCCTTTCTCATCATCCGTCAGCGCACAGCGTTGAGCAACCCGCCGGCACCCATCGAGATCACGCCTCTCGCTCCCAGCATGACCAACGAGCAAATATCTGCAACTGTGTCGGCCACTGTGAATACCGAGGTGGGCAAGGCAGTCCAAAGCGCCCTTACTGAAGCGCTCAACGCCATGCGCATCAACGCCACACAAGACCGCGAAGAGTCCATCAAGTTGGCTTCAGCACAGGTAGTGGAAAAAGGCGATGAGCAGCTGGGCAAGCGCGCCGACATCATCGACAACACGTTGAAAGCTGTACAAGACAACGTCACTCAGCGTCTCGCCGAGTTAAATACTGAACTCAAGTCGCTGCGCGACATGAATACCGAAAAGTTCAAAGGTGTCGATCAGGCAGTTTCAGATTTAGCAAAGCAAACCACCGACCTCAATAACGTGCTCTCTAGCTCACAGGCCCGTGGCCAATGGGGTGAGCGCATGACCGAAGACCTCTTGCGTGCAGCTGGCCTCGTTGAAGGCATCAACTACGAAAAGCAAGACACCATTGAAGGCCGCGGCCGCCCCGACTACACGTTCTTGCTTCCCCCCAACCGCGTTTTGTATATGGATGTCAAGTTTCCTCTCGACTCATACGCAAAATATGTTGCTGCCACCGAACAAGCATCACGCAATGTGCTCAAAGCCGAATTCTTGAAAGCCGTTCGCGCCCGCGTCACTGAACTTGAAAAACGTGACTACGCCACCAAAACCAATGAGATCTCGCTCGATTACGTTTTGTTGTTTGTCCCCAATGAAGGCATCAGCAGCTTCATCCATGAAGCCGACTCCACCCTCATCGACTGGGCCCTCGAACGCAAGGTAGTGCTGTGCTCGCCACTGTCGCTGTACTCACTCCTCGTTGTTGTACGCCAAGCTGCCGACAGTTTCCATACCGAAGAAACAGCCGAACAAATGATGCAGCTGGTCAACAAGTTCAAAAAGCAGTGGGAGTCCTACGTCAAGTCGCTGGAGAAAGTGAAAAAGAGCTTCGACTCCCTCCAAGACGACCTCGAGTCACTCACCGTGGGCACACGTTTCAAAGGCCTCAACCGCGAAACGAAGAAGATCGACGAACTGCGCCAGCGCCGCAATATCCCAGAACTTGCGGAAGGCAACGAGCTATACGTCATTGACGACGACGATGATGACTCAAATGATGAACTTGGCTAGCGTTCAAGCGTGACAAGTTCAAACAATATTGCCGACATCGTTTCCACCCTGCGCACCACCTACGACTCGGGCACAACTCGCCCCCTTACATGGCGCAAACAACAACTCGAAGCTCTTGTGCGCATGATGGAAGACAACGAGGCCGCATTCAGTGCCGCATTGAAGGCCGACCTTGGCAAGCCCGACGTTGAAGGCTTCATCACCGACATTGCATTTGTCACTTCCGAAGTGAAAGCAATGATCAAAAACTTGAAGAAGTGGAACAAACCCCAACGCGTACCAACGCCAATTGTCGCAATGCCCGCAAAGTCACAACTCATTCCCGAGCCGCTTGGCGTTGTGCTTGTTATTGCCCCGTGGAACTACCCCATTCAGCTCTTGCTTGTGCCGGCTGCCGGCGCAATCGCTGCTGGCAACACCGTTGTCATGAAACCATCAGAAGTATCAGCTGAAACATCTGCGCTTCTTGCACAACTCGTCCCTAAGTATCTCGACACATCAGCTGTGGCACTAGTAGAGGGAAGTGTCCCCGAGACCACCGCACTTTTAGACCAACACTTCAACCACATTTTCTACACAGGCAACGGCACGGTTGGTCGTATCGTTATGGCCGCTGCTGCAAAAAATCTCACGCCGGTCACACTTGAACTTGGCGGGAAGAGCCCTGTCATTGTCGACTCGTCGGCCAACGTCAAAGTTGCTGCTCGACGCGTTGCCTGGGGAAAGTTCATCAATGCTGGTCAAACCTGTGTTGCTCCCGACTACGTGCTTGTTGACAAAACAGTGGAACAGCCCTTCATTGAACAACTCAGAATTGCGCTCAACGATTTCTACGGTTCAGACCCGCACGCCAGCGACAGTTATGCGCGCATCGTGAGTGACCGACATTTCTCACGTCTCACAGGTCTCATGAAAAGTGGAACTGCCGTTATCGGCGGCGAAAGCAATGCGACCGATAAATACATTGCCCCCACGGTGCTCACCGACGTGTCACTCGACTCCCCCATCATGCAAGAAGAAATTTTTGGGCCGTTACTCCCCATCATCACCGTGAGCACTAGCGACGAGGCCATTCGCTACGTGGCTGCGCACGATCATCCTCTTGCCCTCTATGTGTTTGCTGAAAAGCAAGCTGTCATTAACGACGTGTTGTCGCGTACCACTGCTGGTGGCGTCACCGTGAATGGCACCATCATGCATCTCACCAGCCCACATCTTCCCTTCGGTGGTGTTGGTGAAAGCGGTATGGGTGGTTACCACGGCATTTCTGGAGTTCGCCTGTTCCAACACATGAAGCCTGTACTGAGCCGTGGAACCAAACTTGATCCTTCCCTTGCCTACCCGCCTTACACCGCACGTAAAGCAAAGATTTTCCGCAAGATTCTCTAATCAATGCGCTACACGCCGGGGTAACTCAATGACAAGAGTTCTCGCCAACTAGTATTCACTTGTGATTAATTGGGCAACAGACGTTATTGACTCCATTGGATTAGTTGGAGTTGCCTTTCTCGTTGCGCTCGAGAATGTGTTTCCACCCATCCCCTCTGAACTCATTCTTCTTCTCGCCGGATTCAATGTCAGTGAAGGCCAATTCGATTACGTCAGTGCTGTCATTGCCGCAACGATCGGATCCGTGATTGGTGCGTACTTCCTGTATGGGGTTGGTCGGTTATTAGACGATGAGCGAATGGAACGATTCCTCGCAGGCGTTGGTCGTTTCGTTGGCCTGAAGAAGTCCGATGTGCACAAAGGTTTCGTGTGGTTTGAGCGTCACGGAAGTTACGTGGTGTTTTTCGGTCGGCTCATTCCGGTTGTTCGCTCGGTGGTATCCATACCTGCTGGTGGTGACCGAATGCCGCTAGGCAAATTCACCCTTTTAACCGCCACCGGTTCCCTTATCTGGAACATGGTCTGGGTGGCACTCGGATGGGCTCTTGGCGACCAGTGGGAAAAGGCAGGCAAATGGGGCGATTACCTCCAATACGGCGTGGTGGCCGTTGCGGGCCTCGGTCTTGTTGCCCTCATCGTTCGAGCCCGCCGTTCTAGAGGTGGTCAGGAGTAAGTCCGACTGTAAGATAAAGGCTCACTACACGCGGGTGTAGCTCAATGGCTAGAGTTCCAGCCTTCCAAGCTGGCTATGCGGGTTCGATTCCCGTCACCCGCTCCATTTCCTCTGACACTATTCACAGACAGAGATTGCTCCGCTCGGACACACTTGTACCGACTGACGAGCTTCTTTTCTTTGCTGTTCTGAGGTGATCTCTACCGTTTGAACAACCGGATAATCATCGTCGCCGAAGGCAAATAACCATGGGTGGTTGTAACAGCACTCACCGGCCATCATGCAACGTTCTTTGTCGACCAATACTTTCATAATGCTCTACTTGTCGAACTGGATCCACAGTTCACGCGGCGACCTAAAACCACCGGAGTCGATATTTGGCGAAGTAATACCTTCGTGAGTTGCAAATTTCGGGCGCGGATTTTTCATAACTTCCATCATGCGCATGCATGCGATGACCGCTTCTTGGCGAGCCATTGCATAACCCATGCAGAAGTGCTGACCCACGCCAAAGCCAAGGTGCCCTGGCTTTTGTGACTTGTAGCGAGCGGAGCGGTTTTCGCGACCCATATGCAGGTCGTCACGATGAATATCGAATACATCGGGGTCCTTGAAAACTCGTTCATCACGATTGCCCGCGCCAAGAGAAAGGATCACCTGAGCCCGTTCAGGAATGACTCGACCATGCATTTGTACTTCACGTGTGGTGAAACGTGACTGAACATGCACCACAGGGTCGAAGCGCATCATTTCAGAAAATACGTTGTCCCACAGTTCCGGATCTTTCTTCACGTCTTCGAATTGATCGGGCCGCGTGTACAGCATGTGATACCACATATTGGCAATTGCTTTGTCGGTTGTGTCGCCACCTGCAGCGAGAAGTAGCGCAATGAAACCCTTTACTTCGTCCATGTTCATACGGACACCATCGAGTTCTGCCAAACAGAGTTTTGAGAGAAGGTCATCTTTGGGATGAGCAAGACGCTCTGCCACCAGTGGTTCCAAGTACTGCCACATCTCGTTACGCGCCGCAATGCCGCGAGCTAAATGTTCACCACCAAAACCCAAGCCAGCAATGAGGGCTTGGTACCACACCACGAATTTCTCTTCATCGGCACGTGGAAGACCAAGAATATTGGAGATCACACGGATGGGAAATTGATTCGAAAACTGGCTGACTAGTTCCACTTCCCCATCAGCAGAACAGCGTTCAACAAGTTCACCAGCAATTTGCTCCACAAAAGGAATGAAAGAAACAAGACCCTGTCCTACGAACTGACCGGCAACTACGTTGCGCAACCAGCGGTGACGGTCGCTGTTTCCATATTCCAAGATGTTCGGACCAAACACGTGGGATGAACCAAACACGTAAGGGCCATCGGGCTGGTACATGGCTCTGTCGAAACTTTCATTATCTTGAAAAGCCGCATTGACGTCGTCATAGCGACTGATGATCCATCGGTTGTGAAACCGATCGCGAAAGAGAGGATGGTGATCGCGGAGTCGTTGATATAACGGAAATGGATTACTTTGAAACTCTGGGGAATCAAATTCTCGTGGGTCAATTTCGTGTGCGAGTCCGGCCATAACGAAACTTTACTCCAGCAAAAATACTGCTTTAACCACGCCGCAGAGGCGCCATCACTTCTTCCACAAAGCGCAGAACTGGCTCGGCACTTTGCGGGTGCCCGAAGTCCATGACAAAGTGCTGCACGCCTAATTCGGCCAGATGAGATAACTCATCGAGCAGTTGTTGTGATTCAGCGCCAGAATTGGGCAATGCACGCTCAACGGTGAGCGACACTTCAACTGCACTCGTTTCGCGCCCAGCCTTCACAGCAGCGGTAAAAACGATGTCACGTTTTCTCAACCACTTTTCGTCGCTGCCAAATATGGGAGAGTTCCATACATCGGCAATGCGGCCCGCAAGCGGCAAACCAATTTGCTCGCCGAATGCACCAATACATACGGGTGGAACCACTTCAGGCAAAGGCGGAGCCGCAGCACGTTGAATGCTGTAGTGCCGACCCGTAAAACTTGGAGCTTCTTGGGTCCACATCAAGCGGCAAATATGTACGAGCTCTTCGAGTTCCTGAAAGCGCACTGCAGGGCGAGGAAATGCGTAGCCATAAGCACGGTATTCCTCTTCACGCCAGCCTGCGCCA
>JAURNB010000225.1 GCA_030830415.1 Acidimicrobiales bacterium
GATGCATCGGTTGCAGAACTTGTTGAAGAGCGCGACGCAGTGCGTGAACTTGGTCTGATCTAACACCAACGAAAATATTTAAAATGTCAGTAGCGGCCCTCGTGAATACGAACGAGTGGCCGCTTTCTGATTTTCAGACCACTGCTCACTTACGCGAGGTATTCCAGCGTGACGGGGTAGTGGTGTTGCCAGAGTTCATCCCGCACGAAGTTGTGCGGCGAATGGTGGCGGAAACCGCAGAACTTGTGGCTCTTGCACACCGTTCGGAGTCGCAGAAAACTGCGTATTTGAGTAGCCCCGATGAATCTTTTCCTGAGGGGCACCCGCGCCGTACTGTGCAGTCATCTGCAGTGGAAGTGGTTGCTTACGACCACATTCCCGCACAACACGCGGTGCGCGAGCTTTATGAGTCCGATGAGATCATGGCTTTTGTGGCTGGCGTTCTTGGGCAAGAAAAGCTCTATAGATACGCAGACCCGTTTGGTGCATTGAACCTTGCTGTCATGCGTGAGGGCGACCAATTGGGCTGGCATTTCGACATGACCGACTTTGTGGTGTCACTTGCATTGCAGCCTTCGCAGGCCGGTGGCGAGTTCGAAAATGCTCAAAAACTTCGCACGGCAACCGATGAAAACTATGACGATGTACAAAGTGTCTTGTCGGGCAATGCGCGTCACCGAATTCGGGTCGAGTCAATGCACGCTGGGTCTTTGATGATCTTTAACGGTCGCACCTCTTTGCACAAGGTGACTCCAATTGAGGGTCATACGTTGCGCATCGTCGCGTTGTTGGCATACGACACTAAGAGTGGCACCGACTCATCTGATGAATTGAAGCTCTCGCGTTATGGAAGGTTGCCCCAATGAAATCTGAATACGGAGAATCATTTGTTGGAGAGGGTGTGAACGCAGCACACATCAACACCGTGCTGGGCAATAGGGAAGGGGCCGTAGGAACTGCATGGGCAACGGGTCTAGCAACGCCAAGTGTTGGGCATACGCGCTTTGTAGCGGTTGCTGCGCCAAATCAGCCGCTGCAGCCAATGACACTTTTTGTGAACAAGGCAACTATTGAAACAGAAGAGCACGGTGCTCTCACGTGGGGGGCAGCTCAGCACGGGGTAGCGCGTGGAGTGCAAAGAGCTCGCGACAGCGGAGTTTTTGGCGCAAATGACGTACATGAACTTGCGCTCATCGTGGCTGTCTGGGTGAACCCACTCGCAGATGACGCTGTACAAGTGGAAGAAAATAATGCTGAGGCAACGTATCTTGCGTTGAAGTCGGGCAATTATTTGTAAACGGTGATGTGCGCTACTTCATCGAAGATGGGGTCGAGCGCGGCAAAAATTTCTTGGCTCTGCAAAAGCATTTGCGCGTCGCCACCGATGCGTATTGCTCCGGTGATGAATGCATCTTCTGCTGCCATTTCGCCTGTAGCTACTGCTACGGCGGTTTCCCATTCTTGTTCAAGGCGCACGTGCTCTGGGTCGGCTGGGCCTGCACCAAACGTGACGGCATTGTCTTTTACTTGAAGGTGATACAAGACGGTGTCTTCGGGGCCATCGCTCACCATTTGAGTGATGCCAATTTCCAAAGTCGAACCCAGGGCTTGCAACTGTGCATTTTCTGCGGCACGTGTGCCGATTGCTTCAATCCAGTCGAGGCTGAGGTAGCGAACAGTGCTCATGCGCCTTATCGATATCTGACTTGGTCTCCGAGCAATACCAGCCCGCCGCTCTCCAACCAGTTGTGAATGTTGAAGAGGGCGAGCATGGTGTTGCGTCGTTCGGAATTACTTAGCTACAGATGAGCTAGCAAGCACTGGTGCTTTGCGACTTGAGAAGGCAAGCGCACCAATCAAGACCACAAGTGCGGCACCTGCAATGGCGAACCGTGCACCATCGTTATCGCGCAAGCTGATAACAGCTGGCAAAACGAGGAGTGACACCAAGTTCATTACTTTGATGAGCGGGTTCAATGCAGGACCAGCTGTGTCTTTGAATGGGTCACCAACGGTGTCGCCAATAACTGCAGCTTTGTGAGCATCGCTGCCCTTGCCGCCATGGTGTCCGTCTTCGATGTACTTCTTGGCGTTGTCCCATGCACCACCAGCATTGCTGAGGTAGTTCGCCATGAGTTGGCCAGTCACAATTACTGCTGCAAGGAATGCACCAAGAGCGGAGTAGTTGATACCGAATCCAATAATGACTGGCGTGAGAACTGCCAGAAGTGCAGGAGTGGTGAGCTCACGCAACGATGCTGCTGTACAAATGTCGATCACTGGGCCGTAGTCGGGCTTCTTAGTGCCGGCCATGATGCCACCGTCTGCAAATTGGTTACGTACTTCTTGTACAACCACACCTGCGGTACGGCCAACGGCGCGAATGGCAAGTGCAGAGAAGAGGAATGCAACCGAGCCACCAATGAGGAGACCAATGAAGGTCTTCACGTCGGCAACGTTAATTTGCGTTTCAATAGCTTTGAATACGTCGCTACCTTCAAGACGCTTTCCGACGAATTCGGAGGTCTTGCCGTAGAGCGCAAGGTTTCCTTCGCTGTAACGAAGTCCAAGTTCACCAGCAATTGTTTCAATGTACGACGCAAAGAGTGCCACAGCTGCAATAACTGCAGAACCAATCGCAAAACCCTTTGTAACGGCTTTTGTTGTGTTACCAACAGCATCGAGGCTCACCATGATGCGTTCTGGTTCACCGTGGAATTCACCGCTCATTTCCGCAATACCTGCGGCATTGTCAGAAACGGGACCGAAAGTATCTTCCGAAACGATGACGCCAGTGGTGGCGAGCATTCCCATGCCACACAAAGCAACAAGGTAAAGCGAGAACTGCAAGTTGCCGCCACCAAGCATCAATGTGCCAGCAAGTGCAAGCGCAATTGCTACTACTGCATACACCGAAGATTCAAGACCCGAGGCAGTTCCTGCAAGAACAACTGTTGCGGGGCCGGTTTCTGTTGCTTCAGCAATTTCTTTTACTGGACCATATTCGGTGCCGGTGTAGTACTCGGTGAGGCGACTGACGCCTTGAGCAAGTACGAGTCCGATGAGAACTGCACCAAACACGCGCCAGCCAACATTCGACATCACTGTGGAGTCATTACCTACATAGCCAAGTGCGAGGAGGAGTGTTCCGATAACGGTGATGATGCCAGCAGTTAAGAAGCCACGGTTGATGGGCTTCAATGCATTGGTTTCGCCTTCCTTTGCCTTCACAGCAAAGATGCCAGCAATTGATGCAATAACACCAATGGCGCGTGCGGCGAGTGGGAATACCAAGCCAAGTGCTGGGTTCATATCAACAGACTTGAACGCTGCAACACCCAAGATGATGGATGCAACAAGTGTTACTTCATAGCTTTCGAACAAGTCGGCAGCCATACCAGCACAGTCGCCTACGTTGTCTCCAACGTTGTCGGCAATAGTTGCTGGGTTACGTGGGTCGTCTTCTGGAATTCCAGCTTCAACTTTGCCCACAAGGTCTGCACCAACGTCGGCAGCCTTGGTGAATATTCCGCCACCTACGCGCAAGAAGAGCGCAAGGAGTGAACCACCAAAACCAAAACCGATGAGCATTGCTGATGAAGTGTTTTGGAACACTGCAATGATGAGTGTTGCACCGAGAAGTCCAAGACCAACGGTGAACATTCCTGCAATACCACCAGTGCGGAATGCAATTTGCAGTGCTTTTGGCATGGAGCCGGTTAATGCAGCAGCTGCTGTTCGCACGTTGCCGCGAGTTGCCAAGGTCATACCGATGTAGCCAGTGAGACCAGATGCAAAACATCCGAGGATGAACGAGATGGTGCGGAAAGTACCTGAAGCGATGTAGCTCAGTTTTTCAACACCTTCTCCGTTCTCAATTGACACCGAGGTGAGAAACACCACGATGGCAACAGGAACAAGAATGATTGCGATGGTACGAAACTGACGCTTGAGATATGCCCATGCGCCTTCTTGAATCGCCAAAGCGATTTCTTTCATTTTTGGCGTACCTTCATCTTCGGCGAGAACCGATTTCATAAGGTAAAAACCAACGGCAATGGCAAGCAACGCTGACAATGCTGAAAGAAGCAAAATGAGCCACTCTCCGCCTTGCAGTGTGAAATCCTGCCAACCGCCTTCAGATGCGAGAAGTCCTGTCACGTGTGGTGACCTTTCATATGGAGGGGTAAGGCGAACCTTCCCCAGGGTTTGATTCCGACCTTGAGAGTGTAGGTAACTCTCCGACCTCAGGGCGAATATGGTCACAAAACGGCCCATAGTGGTTACCGCTCGGTAACCACATCCCAGTGAATTTTGTCGACCTTTTTGAAGAAGTTCACTTGTGCGGGCCGTGGGGAGTACCGTTTTCAACGCACTAGCTCTTCTCGGCTCTCCGAGCGAGTTTTTTTGAAAGGCATCCTTCGATGGCACAAGTACTCGAATCACAGCGTGGACCCGTCACGGGCACCGCTGTAGGGAAAAAGAAGCGTCGTCCGTTTTTGCTCGATCTCTACAGCACCGCTGTAGGCAAAAAGTACGTGATGGCAATTACCGGAATTGGTCTCATTGGTTTTGTGGTGTTCCACATGATCGGAAACCTGAAGATGTATTTCGGTCAGTCAGATCTCGACCATTACGCAGAGTTCCTGAAGGAATTGCTGTACCCCATCGCTCCAAAGGGTGTGGTGTTGTGGCTATTGCGCGGCGGACTCCTCACTATGGCGGTGTTACATATCCATGCTGCGTACTCACTGACGCAGTTGAATCACAAGGCGCGCCCAGTGAAGTACCAAAGTGAGCGCGACTATCAAGTGGCAAGTTTCGCAAGCCGTTCAATGCGCTACACCGGCGTCACCGTTTTACTCTTTCTTATTTGGCACTTACTCGATCTCACCTTTGGTGTCGTCAATACCGTCGGAGCCGATGGAGAGTTTGTTCGAGCCGACGTCTACGACAATGTGGTGCGCAGTTTCGACCGTTGGCCAGTTGCGTTGTTTTATATCTTGGCCAACATCATGTTGGGTATCCACCTCTTCCACGGCGTGTGGAGCCTTTTTCAATCGATGGGTTGGAACAACCCGCGATTCAATGAATGGCGACGTTCTATTGCAGCAGGAGTTGCAACAATCGTTGTTGTAGGAAATGTTTCATTCCCCGTTGCGGTGCTTGCCGGCATCGTGGGCGGCTGAGAGAGCAGGACATAAGGAAAAATCATGAGCACACAATTGAACTCAAAAATCCCTGCTGGCCCATTGGGCGATAAGTGGGCCTCCTACAAAGAAGATGTGAAGTTGGTGAACCCCAACAACAAGCGCAAATTCAAAGTAATTGTGGTGGGAACTGGTCTTGCGGGGGCATCTGCTGCCGCGACACTTGCAGAGCTTGGTTACCAAGTAGACGCCTTCACTTTTCACGACTCACCTCGCCGTGCACACTCCATTGCTGCACAAGGTGGCATTAACGCCGCCAAGAACTATCAAGGTGACGGCGACAGTGTGCACCGTTTGTTTTACGACACCATCAAAGGCGGCGACTTCCGTTCGCGCGAAGCAAACGTGCATCGCTTGGCAGAAGTATCTGTCAACATCATCGACCAGATGGTGGCCCAAGGTGTGCCTTTTGCCCGTGAATATGGTGGTCTTCTCGACAACCGTTCCTTTGGTGGCGCACAAGTAAGTAGAACTTTTTATGCTCGCGGCCAAACCGGTCAGCAATTGTTGCTGGGTGCATATCAGCAACTTGCTCGACAAATTGGTTTGGGCGGCGTGCGTTTGTTTAACCGTACAGAATTAGTTGATGTGGTCACAGTAGAAGGCCGTGCCGCAGGAATTGTTGTGCGCGACCTCATGACTGGTGAAGTCACTTCGCATGCAGCGCACGCTGTGGTGTTGGCAACTGGTGGATACGGAAACGCATTTTTCTTGTCAACAAATGCAATGGCCTGCAACGTCACTGCTGCTTGGCGTGCGCACCGCAAGGGCGCATATTTTGCGAACCCTTGCTACACGCAAATCCACCCCACATGTATTCCTCAAAGTGATGAATTCCAGTCGAAGCTCACACTCATGTCAGAGTCGCTGCGCAATGACGGTCGCGTCTGGGTGCCAAAAAATCCAGATGAGAGCCGCAGGGTTGTCGATATTCCAGAAGAAGATCGCGACTATTACCTCGAGCGCCTATATCCATCATTTGGAAACTTGGCGCCACGCGATATTTCTTCACGTGCTGCAAAACGTTTGGTCGATAAAGGTCAAGGTGTAGGTCCACTTAAAAATGGTGTGTACCTCGACTTTGCCGATGCAATTGCACGTTTAGGTAAAGATGTCGTGGAAGAACGCTACGGCAACCTCTTCGAAATGTATGAGCGCATTGCCGGAGAGAACCCTTACGACATGCCGATGCGCATATATCCTGCGTCGCACTACACCATGGGTGGCTTGTGGGTGGACTACGAACTCATGACCAGCATTCCTGGCTTGTATGCAGCGGGCGAAGCAAACTTCTCCGACCACGGCGCAAACCGGTTGGGGGCTTCAGCATTGATGCAAGGTCTGTCCGATGGCTACTTCGTGTTGCCATACACCATTGGTAACTACTTGGCTCCAATGTTGAACAAGGCAATCCCTAGTGTTGATCACCCTGAATTTAAAGCTGCTGAACTTGCAGCACGCGAACGATTCAACGGTTACCTCAATATTGGCGGAACACGGTCACCCGATTGGTTCCATCGTGAAGTAGGAAAAATCATTTGGGACTACTGCGGCATGGAGCGCACCGAACAAGGTTTGGAAAAAGCCCTGTCAGAACTTCCTGCGTTGTACGACGAGTTCAAAAAAGATCTTCGTGTCACTGGTAGTGGAGAGAGCCTCAACCAAACGCTAGAAAAAGCAGGTCGTGTAGACGACTTCTTCCAGCTCGGAATGTTGATGTGTCGCGATGCTCTTGAGCGTCAGGAAAGCTGTGGCGGTCACTTCCGTTCCGAATACCAAACAGAAGAAGGCGAAGCATTGCGTGATGACGACAAGTTCTGTCACGTCGCAGCCTGGGAATGGTCGGGCGACCCGATGACTGCAAAACGTAATGTTGAAGAACTCGAATTTGAAAATGTCCACCTCGCAACACGGAGCTACAAGTGAGTAATCATCTAAAGGACATCATCCTTAAAATCTGGCGTCAAAATGGCCCGCAAGACTCAGGCCGTTTTGAGACATACAAAGTCGACGAAATCAGTGACGAAGCATCGTTTCTTGAAATGCTCGACTACCTCAATGAACAACTTATTACTGAGGGAAAAGAAGCCATTGTTTTCGACCACGATTGCCGGGAAGGTATTTGTGGAACATGTTCACTCATGATCAATGGTCAAGCACACGGTCCAGAGCGCAGCACTGCAACATGCCAGTTGCACATGCGCAAGTTTTCAAGTGGTGCAGAAATTGTTATTGAGCCATGGCGTGCTGCAGCCTTCCCCATCATTAAAGATCTCATGGTCGATCGTTCTGCGTTCGACCGCATCATTGAGTCGGGTGGCTTCATCACGTCGGTAACTGGTGGTGCGCCAGATGCCAACCTCATCCCAATTCCAAAGCCAGTAGCCGATTCCGCAATGGACTCTGCTGCGTGCATTGGGTGTGGTGCATGTGTTGCTGCGTGTCCGAACGGTGCAGCAAACCTGTTTACCTCAGCAAAAATTGCGCACCTCAATTCGCTTCCACAAGGACAAGCAGAGCGTTACAAGCGTGCGGAATCAATGATTGAAAAAATGGACGAGTTTTTTGGCTCATGCACCAACCACGGTGAATGTGAATCTGCATGTCCGAAGGAAATTTCCATCGATGTCATTGCACTGGCCAATGCCGATTACCGCAAGGCAAAACTTAAGAACAAGAAGTTCATTAGCCGAATCTAGTGGGCTAACGTGAGGCCATGACCCTCAATGTTGCGCCTTCTCATTTGCCCACCACGCTCGGTGGGCTTCGTGCATCGGGCTGGATCTCGCGTCCAGTCAAAGAAGAACTGCGGCGTAACGCCATTGCAAAAATTGCTGCAGGAGAGCCGCTTTTTGCTGGGGTGATGGGCTATGAAAACACGGTCATGCCGCAATTAGAGAATGCTCTACTTGCCGGACACGATGTGGTTTTTCTTGGCGAACGTGGGCAAGCAAAGTCGCGCATCATTCGTTCACTCACTGGTTTGCTCGATGAATGGATGCCCATCATTGAAGGCAGTGAAATTAACGACGATCCATATGCGCCAATCTCGCGTCATGCACGTGACCTTGTAGAAGAACTTGGTGAATCAACCCCCATTGCATGGGTGCACCACTCAGAGCGTTTCGGCGAAAAACTTGCAACACCCGATACGTCAATTGCCGACCTCATTGGAGAAGTTGACCCCATCAAGGTTGCTGAAGGCCGTTACTTGAGCGATGAACTCACTTTGCATTACGGATTAGTACCACGTACGAATCGTGGAATTTTCGCAATCAACGAATTGCCAGACCTTGCTGAGCGGATTCAAGTGGGCTTGTTGAACGTTTTGGAAGAACGCGATGTGCAAATTCGTGGTTACAAAATTCGTCTTCCTCTCGATGTGATGTTGGTGGCATCGGCAAACCCCGATGACTACACAAACCGCGGTCGCATAATTACTCCACTGAAAGATCGTTTCGGTAGTCAAATTCGTACGCACTACCCGCTTGAAGTGGCAACGGAAGTTGCCATTATTGAGCAAGAGTCTCGCTCGGCAAGCATTGGCGATGTAGAGGTTGTCGTTCCCGACTTCATGAAGGAAGTCATCGCAACTTTCAGCCATCTTGCGCGACAAAGTAACCACATCAGCCAACGCAGCGGCGTGAGTGTTCGTTTATCGGTGAGCAACTACGAAATTATGTGTGCCAATGCTGTACGTCGCGCATTGCGAGCTGGCGAAACAAATGTTGCGCCACGTGTAAGCGACTTGGAGGCACTTGCCGCATCTACATCTGGCAAAGTGGAAATCGAATCTCTTGAAGAGGGTCGTGAAGGCGCAATCCTGGAGCAAATTGTTAAGGCAGCGGTTTTGCAGGTGTACAAACGTCTTGCCACACCAGCAACTGTGCACATCGACAAAGTGAATGAAATTCTTGCTGTATTTGAATCGGGCACGCTTGCCCATGCCGGTGAAGACATCACTTCGGCGCAACTTGTGCAGTTGCTTTCCGATATTCCTGCATTGAAGTCGGTAGTGGAAGTTTTTGTAGGCGCCAATGCAACTCCAGCAGTTCAAGCGAGTGGCGTGGAGTTTGTGCTTGAGGGTCTGCATCTCTCGAAGCGATTAAACAAAGATGCTTCAGGAGTACGGGCGACCTACCGAGCCAAAGCGTGAGCAATCGGGTCATTGCATGAAGAACCTCATTATTACGGGCGGCTGGGCGCACGAGTTCTCTGACAGTGCTGTCGTTCTTGGCAAGGTGCTGGCGGCGCAACCTGTTAATGGCGAAGTAGTTGATTCCACGATTGTCGATGGCATCGACAACGTAATTCAGGCATTACAAAAAGATCACTTTGACGTGGTCACTGTGTATGCGTGCTGGTTCACCATGACCGACGAGCGCTATTCGCCAGAACAGCGCGCACAATGGGCGCGTACCACTCCTGTTGAACTACGCGAAGCTATTGCTGCGCACGTCAAGAGGGGCGGTGGGTTGCTTGTGTTGCACACCGGCATCATTTGTTTCACCGACTGGCCAGAGTGGCCGCAATACCTTGGTGGCAGCTGGAACTGGGGCTCGTCGTGGCACCCTGCAGTTGAGGTATTTGCTGCACGTTGGGCAAGTTCACTGCGCGCACCACAAGAGCACCCCATCGTGTACGACCTTGGTGAAATTGTGGTGGAAGACGAGCGGTACTGCGAACTGGGCGTTGGCCCACAAGCGCAGGTACTCCTCGAGTCCGATGGGCCAGAAGGTGTTCAACCCTCGATGTGGACGCATGAACACGGTGCTGCTCGTGCCGTTTTTAGCTCGCTCGGGCACGACCACCGGTCACTCAATAATCTGCAGCATGGTCGTCTGTTGCGCCGCAGCATCGCATGGGTAGGGCAACTTCCCGACACCGTTGTACGAGAGGTGCAATAAGCAACTACCATTCAGACGTCTGTTACAACAGGGGGAATTGAATGTCGTTAGTTGGAGCACGTGTACTTCGTAAAGAAGATCCAAATCTCATTACCGGAAATGGGCAATATGTCGACGACCTGCAACCCGCAGGTTGTACATCAATGGTGTTTGTTCGCTCAACCGAAGCCCATGCAAAAATTCGCTCAATAGATACCGCTGAGGCACTGGCCTTGCCAGGGGTTCTCGCTGTGTGGACCTCAGCAAATATTGCTCAACTGGCAAACTGCCCCGGCGGGCTACCAGGACTCGACCAACCGTTGCTCGCAAAAGATGTTGTTCGTTTTGTTGGTGAAGGTGTTGCTGTTGTTGTGGCAACCGATCGATATATCGCCGCCGACGCAGCCGAACTCATTGTGGTCGACTACGAGCCACTTCCCGCAGTGGCAAGTTTGAGTGCAGCAATGGCACCAGGTGCTGTTGTGCTTCATGAAGTGCTTGGTGGAAACACTGTGCACTTCCAAGATTTTGAGAATCCCCTCGATGATGTTTTTGCAGCAGCACCGCGCACTGCATCGCTCCACATTGTGAACAACCGTTGTGCACCTACACCTATTGAGCCCAATGTGTGTCTTGCCGATTGGGGTCGTAGTGGTCTCACCTTGTGGGCAGCGTTTCAAGCACCACACCACTTGCGCAACACCATTGCTCAGTACTTTGGCATTCCGCAAGACTCCACTCGCGTTGTTGCTCCCGACGTAGGCGGAGGCTTTGGCGCCAAAATCAACTTCGTACCTGAGTTTTTCTTAACGGCATTGTTGTCGAAAGAAATTGGCAGGCCAGTGAAGTACACGCAAACACGTAGTGAGTGTTTGGTAGCAATGTTGCATGGCCGTGCTCAAGAGCACGATGCAAGTGTTGCATTCGACAATGATGGTCGCATTTTGGCCTTGAAGTTGTCGGTGACTCAAGATCAAGGTGCCTACCCCAACGGCACCGGCATGGGGCTTCCTGTTCTCACCACTGCAATGGCTGCTGGTTGTTATCGCATTCCTGCTGTTGCTATTTCGTGGCGAAATGTTGTTACCAACACCACACCCGTTGCTGCATACCGTGGTGCTGGTCGCCCAGAAGCGTCGTACACCATTGAGCGCCTCATCGATCTCATTGCCGATGAAACAGGGGTTGACCCAGTAGAAGTGCGTCGTCGCAACTTCATTCCTGTTGATGCATTTCCCTATGCAACGCATAGCCCACTTGCAATGTACGAC
>JAURNB010000030.1 GCA_030830415.1 Acidimicrobiales bacterium
CTTTCAATCGATTCAACAGAAGAAGTAATTTGCTTGACAACAGCGTCGATACTTAATTCGGTTGTGTCAATAAATAGCGAGTCATTCGACTCGCGCAATGGGCTGTCGGCCCTTGTTGAGTCAAGATGGTCTCGTTGTCGTATTTGTTCTTCAATTACCACAACATCACCTCCCGACTGAGCTACCCGACGCTGTGCTCGCACTGCCGGAGATGCCGTGAGGAATACCTTCAAGGTTGCATCGGGGAAGACGACGGTTCCAATATCGCGACCTTCAACAACACCGCCACCAGCATTTTCCACCCAAGAGCGTTGCGATGCACGCAGTTCACTGCGCACTGCACTCAGAGCAGCAACTGTGCTGACAGCCTCGGTCACTTGTGGGCCACGAATAATGTCTGTTACGTCTACATCGTCAACAATAAAGCGATCAGACGACATGACAACGTTCATGCTTTTGGCGACATCAGCAACAGCAGACTCATTTTTCAAGTCAATGCCATCGCGTAGCGCTGCGTAAGTGACCATGCGATACATGGCACCCGTGTCGAGATATGGAATATTCAACGACACCGCTAAAGCTTTGGCGATGGTTGATTTACCGGCGCCTGCAGGACCGTCTATTGCCACTATGCGTAGACGTTTGGTCATTTCTTTACCAGGTGGTTCCTTGAGGGCGTCCTTCGTCGTACCCAGCAGCACTTTGAATGCCCACTACAGCACGCTCGTGAAACTCGTTGATATTCGATGCGCCGGCATATGTACAAGCCGAACGTACGCCTGCGACAATTTGGTCAACAATGTCTTCAACGCCTGGGCGATCGGAATCGAGGTACATACGAGAGGTGCTGATGCCTTCCTCAAACAACTCTTTGCGGGCACGTTCTAGTGGCGTTTCAGTACTGGTGCGGTTGCGAACAGCGCGGTTTGAAGCCATGCCAAAGCTCTCTTTGTACAAACGACCTTCCGTGTCGCGCAGCGTGTCGGCTGCCGACTCGTACGTTCCCGCTAACCAAGATCCAAACATCACACTTGCGGCACCACCGGCAAGCGCGAGAGCAACGTCGCGTGGGTAGCGCACGCCACCGTCTGCCCAAATATGTTTGCCCAACGCTCGGGCTGCTTCAGCGCACTCTAAAACTGCGCTGAATTGCGGACGCCCAACGCCCGTCATCATGCGAGTGGTGCACATTGCACCGGGTCCGACGCCTACTTTCACAATGTCTACACCTGCAGAGATGAGGTCACGCGTTGCTTGTGGAGTGACCACGTTGCCTGCAACGAGGGTCGCAGTAGGCACCGCCTTGCGCACTGCTTCAATAGTGGAGATCATCCGCGACTGATGTCCGTGGGCAGTGTCGATAACGAGAACATCTACACCCATGTTGTGGAGGCTCTTTGCACGCGAAGCGACGTCTCCATTAATTCCCACTGCTACAGAGACGATGAATTTGCCTTCAGCATTCAAAGCGGGTTTGTAAATGGTGCTTCGTAGTGCGCCTTTGCGCGTCATACAACCTTTGAGAGCACCACTGCTGTCGACCACTGGGGCAAAAGTGAGTCGGTGATCGGTGAGGAAATTAAATGCTTCTTCTGGAGACATCTGAGCATCGAGTGAAATGATGTCTCTGTTCATTACATGTTGAACTTGAGTAAAGCGGTCAAAACCAGAGGCATCGTGTTCGGTGAAAATACCTATTGGCCGGTTCGATTCATCAACCACAATAATTGCGCCGTGAGCGCGTTTGTGAATGAGACTGAGTGCATTGCCAACAGTGTCTGTTGGCGCAAGGGTGATAGGCGTCTCGAAAACGGCGTCACAACTTTTCACAAAACGAGTAACCGACTCAATGATGTCGAGCGGTATGTCTTGCGGCATCACCGCGAGTCCACCGCGACGGGCAATGGTTTCGGCCATGCGCCTGCCAGCAACAGCTGTCATATTGGCAACAACCACGGGAATGGTGGTACCCACAAGATCGGGTGTAGTGAGATCTACATTGAATCGGCTGGGGACATCTGACCTACTGGGGACCATAAACACGTCGTTATAGGTCAGGTCATGGGCGGGAAGCTCGCTTAAAAAACGCACTTGTCTTAGGATATGCCTCTATGAGTCAGAAAACAGTGGTTCTCATCCATGGATGGGGCGGATCTTTTGTAAGCACGTGGCAAGATCCGGGGGTCACCGACATATTGGCTGAGTCTGGCTTCCGCGTCACTGGTATCGACCTTTTGGGTCATGGCAATGCCGACAAACCTCATGACCCCGAGGCGTATGCCGATCTCGCGGGATACCTGTTGTCGCAGCTTCCTCCTGATCCAGTGATAGCCGTGGGGTTCTCTCTCGGAGCTCTCACATTGGCAAGAGCCGCTGTTCGCTCGCCCGAGCGGTTCGAAGGACTGTGTTTTTCTGGCATCGGCGATGGCGTTTTTGAGCCCCACAAGCCTGAGGAGACCGAAAGGATTCTCTCTGGCCTAGAAGGTCGCGCTGACCCGAGCGACAATGTCGCTCGACTCTTTGGTCAATATGGAAATCGTGATGGCAATGATCCGGCCGCCCTCGCTGCAGTATTGAGAAGGCCGCCAGCGGAGGGCATCACCGCCGCCGGACTCAGTACTTTGGCTCAACCAACACTTGTTGCAATTGGCGACAAAGATTTTGCATTTCCCTCCGAGAAACTCGCGTCAGCACTTCCCTCTTCAACTCTCAAAATTCTTCCACGCACCGATCACTTCGCTACTCCAAACTCGTTTAGTTTTATTGATGCTTTGGTTCAGTGGTTGGAAGAGAATTTTACGTGAGTGACAAAGCCGGTGTGTGCCTTGAATTAAGAGACGACGTTGCAGGCATAGATCAGGCAACGGAAATTCTCTGTGCCGGGGGAACAGTTGCACTCCCCTCTGAAACGGTATACGGACTAGGAGCCGATGCAACTAACGCGCTTGCAGTGCAGAAGATCTTCTCGGCGAAAAATAGACCAACCGGGCACCCGCTCATCATTCATGTCGAAAACATCGACAGTGCGCGATTTTTTTCGAATGATTTCAATGTTGTAGCTGAAACACTCGCTTCTACATTTTGGCCTGGACCCCTCACTCTTCTTGTCAAACGATCGAGCAAAGTAATTGATGAGATCACAGGTGGACGCGAGACAGTTGCGCTTAGGGTGCCTGCTAACGAAACATTTCAAAAGGTGCTTCACGCATTCTCTCAAGTTGGCTCTGGCGCAATTGCTGCTCCATCGGCTAACAAATACGGATCTGTGAGCCCGACAACTGCTCAACACGTTCTGAGTGATATGGGGAACCTCATCGATGCTGTGCTCGACGGAGGTAATTGTGTTGTTGGTATTGAATCAACCATTGTCGATTGCACAGTGGATCCCCCGGCCATACTTCGTCAGGGTGCTATTACCCTTGAGCTCGTCAACTCCGCGTTGAGGCACACGGGAGTTGTTGCTACCGAAGAATTCACAGGCGAATCTCGTGCTCCAGGCATGAAACTTTCTCATTACGCACCAGTTGCTACTGTCAAACTTTTTGAAAACAAAGATGCTCTCGCTTCGTACGAGGAACAATGTGTATTAAACGAGCTTTCGTTTGCGACCATCTTGGGACACGAAGATCGAGAACTTTATGCTCGAAATCTGTATTCCTTGCTGCGAGAAGCAGATGCGCTTCAACCCAAGGAAATACTTGTTCTGCTACCGGAACCAATTGACATTGGTGTGGCCATTCGGGATCGACTCTTCAAGGCAGCTGCACCTCATTAATCGTGTTTACCCATGAGTCTCGTATGTGTTCCAAGTTGAAATTGCGATGTTGGCTGTCGTCGGCATTGTGAACTGCAATGCTCACAATGGAGCCGCCTGCTTCGGGAACAATGGAAACCAAACACCAGCAATGAACTGGGTCATTCATGAGTACCTGTAGCGAATAGGGAGGATCTTCATCGGCTACCTGACCCAATACATTCGCAGCCACGAAGATGTATTCATATGCATCCACCGGCAATACATCGATGCTGAAAGAGGGATGATCACTTTTTGCGCCATGAAATGTGGCATCCAAAAAACGCTTCGGAGTCTCATTTCCTTCTAGAAGTATGCGCGCTGCCTTTGTAACCTCGATAAACGCTGCGTGCGAGCCACCTGCATCGGGGTGAACAATCTTGACTAATGCTCGTTGCGCAGATTCAATATCGCTGTGCGAATAAGGTGAACTCAACTTGAGCAGAGATTCTGCCCACGCCACTTCATCGTCCGATGAAATGTGGATCCCTTTTCTCCATAAAAGCTGCAACACCTTCCTGGAAATCTTTAGTTTTAAACAATGGAAGAAGTTGCAAGAACACGTGGTGGATATTTTGCTCGAACGTTTCCGTCTCTGCTGCTCTCATCATGCGCTTGATGGCTCTAACGGCAAGTGGAGCATTGCTTGCGATGTCGAGCGCCATTGAACGTGCAAACGCCTGCAATTGATCGGGCTCAACTACATGGTTCACAATTCCCAGAGAAAAGGCCTCATCGGCGGTGAGTGTCTTCCCAGTGAATGAAATCTCTGCAGCCTTCGCATACCCAATCATTCTGGGAAGCAACCAAGTGCCGCCGCTTTCAGGCACAATTCCACGCTTTGCGAAACCAGGGTTGAGTTTGGCAGTGGCACTTGCAATGCGAATATCGCATCCGAAAGCCATGTCGAGACCATAACCAGCTGCGCCTCCATTTAGAGCACAAATGGTTGGAGTATCCATGTTATGCAAAACGACAGGTGGTGCATTGCGCAAATCGAATTCTCCTGCTCCGGCACCGATGTTGCCTAAACCTCCGAGAGCGTCCTTAGGGCCAGACATTTGTGAAGCAAGGTCGAGGCCCGCGCAAAAAGCGCGACCTGAACCGGTGAAAACAACACAGCGCACATCGCTGTCTTTCTCGGCTCGCAAAAATGCTTCAGACATCTGATCGAGCATTGCACTAGAAATGGTATTCATTCTTTCGGGTGCGTTGAGAGTGACGGTTGCAATGTGGTCTGCAACTTCATAGAGAACTTCTTGAGGTGAATCGGATTGAGCCATTCACATAAGTTAGCCGACACAAAATGTGTAAATATATGCGGATGGATCAAAACAAGCCTGCACCCATCCGCAATCGGATCACCGAGCTCCTCAATATCCCCTACCCAATTGTTCAAGCACCGATGGGATACATCGCTCGTTCGGCGCTTGCCTCGGCCGTTTCAAACGCAGGCGCTCTTGGCATTATTGAGACCTCTTCGGGAGATCTGGTTGCAGTACGTAAAGAAATCGCCATGATGAAAGACCTCACACCTCACCCCTTTGGCGTCAACATCGCACAACTGTTTGTGCGTGATGAGTCAATTGCCGACTTCGTGGTGGAACAAGGAGTACGCATGGTGACAACTTCAGCAGGTGATCCCACGAAATACACCAAACAACTGAAGGCTGCTGGTTTGAAGGTCTTCCACGTTGTTCCCACATTGGCTGCAGCTCTCAAGGCTCAAGACGCTGGAGTTGACGGTTTGGTGGTGGAAGGCGGCGAAGGAGGCGGTTTTAAGAACCCTAAAGATGTTGCCACGATGGTTCTACTTCCGTTGGTGTGTGAGCATGTAGAGATCCCCGTCATTGCAGCAGGTGGAATCACCGACGGTAAATCGATGGCCGCAGCCTTTGCGCTAGGCGCTGAAGGCGTACAGATGGGAACGCGCATGGTGTCTGCGAAAGAAAGCCCTGTGCACGAAAATTGGAAGCAAGCGATTATTAATGCAAAAGAAACCGACACCGTATTCCTCAATAGATTCTCGCGGCCCGCGCTGCGTGCGCTTCGCACGGAAAAAACCACACTTCTTGAACACGAAGATCATGTTGGTCTAGAAAACTTTGCCAATATGACCGACCTCTACTTCGGTGGCGATATGGAATCTTCAATAGCTCTTACTGGTCAAGTTGCAGGGCGCATCACATCGGTGAAACCTGTTGCCCAAATTATCAATGAGACAATGGTTGGCTTCTGGGACGCGATAGGCCGCTTCCCGACACCGTGATGGTGTCAACAGCAATCGACCAGATAAGTGCTGCGCCGAACAGGTGCGTTGCAACAAGCACGACGGGAATGCCGTTGAAATACTGAACGTATCCCACGAGTGCCTGCAACAATCCGACTCCAAGAAAAACAGCCAGTCTCTGCTCGAGGAATTCTCTCGTTTTGGTGCTCCTTCTCACTTTGAGCAAGACAAGCAACAACGCGAGCAGCGAGAGAAGAACAAAGAATCCGTGGATGCGAGCGACGGTTGAAATCTCGAAGCCGAATCGAACAGCGTTTTCATCTCCCGCGTGTGGGCCAGTGGCGGTGACTACTGTTCCGGAAATCACCGCAAGTGCAAATAACACCCCAATTCCAGACAAATACTTTTTCTCTCTCGGAGAACAATCCGACACCGGATTTCTCCCCTCTCGAGCATGTCGGCACAGCACAACAGCATTTGCAATAAGAACCATGGAGAGCAAGAAGTGCCCCATGTTTGCGAACGGGTTCAGACCGGTGAGTACCACGATTCCGCCGAGCACCACTTGGGCCAATACCCCAACTACGAGTCCGAGTGAAAGTTGCGTCAGTGAACGTTTCTTCTCGGCGAGAAATAAGGAACCCAAAACTGCTGCGATCACTATTACAGCGACGAAGCCGGTGAACAGTCGGTTGATTTGCTCGATGGCTCCGTGCATAGAGGAGACGTCAATGAACTTCTCTGAATTGCACTGTGGCCAATCGCTGCAACCTAAACCCGAACCCGTGAGACGAACGAGTCCTCCTGTCACAACAATGGCAAAGAGCGACAAATAGGAAGCAAAGCACAGTTTTTCGTATGATCGCGGTGAAATATTACGCTTCACGTCTCCATACCTCTCGTCCGTCTATTCCGTATCGGCGCAAGATGAGACCTTTATAAAGACGAACTTGCATAAAGACATGCGTGTCGGCACTCGGGCCGCCTGGTTCGAAGAGATTGCAGTCGTATCCCATTTTGTCCCAGAGTTTCTCTCTTCCCGGTGTGTCGGAAATGATCTGAGCCTTTCCCCAGAGAAGCAAGCTGTCCCAATTGTTTTGCTCAGAAACAGGAAAATGAATATTGACATCAGCGTTGATGCTGCAATTCCTCACCTTTTGCTCATTGCTCGCCAGGAAAGTAAGAAGGTCTTCGCCGAACCAGTTGAAAGTCACTGGGGA
>JAURNB010000226.1 GCA_030830415.1 Acidimicrobiales bacterium
CCAGAAGCTCGCTCAATGAGGTAATGCAGGAGGTCACCAGTAGCAAGAACATCATTAATGGCTCGGTGTGACGGTTGATTTTTGAGTCGCAAACTTGCCGCCAAGGTTGCCAACTTGCAATTAGGTACTTCTGAGCCCACCAAGCGCCGCGCAAGTGAAACTGTGTCAATGACCATATTGTTCAGCGTTGATCTACCATCTTCAATGAGTGCTGCATTAATGAAGCCCACATCGAATCGCGCGTTATGAGCAACAACCACTGATGTACCAATGAACTCGAGCAGATCGGGCAATACCTCTTCTATCTGCGGAGCATTATGCACCATGGTGTCGCTAATGCCTGTCAGCAACACTATGTATGGCGGAATGGCATGCCCAGGGTTAATGAGAGTGTTGAATCGTGCTACTTCTTCGCCACCCAAATACTTCACAGCACCAATTTCGGTGATGCCACCATTTTTTGCTGAAGAGCCCGTGGTTTCAAGGTCGAGGACGCAAAAGTAAACGTCTTGCAGGGGCAAACTCAGAAGTTCTTCAACTGCGGCAAGCATCGATATAAACCTTAACCAAAGGACCGTATAGGCCGTGTACGAATTGCCTTCATGCCAGTGTCAGCATTCGGAACAAGCCACTTTTCTCTATCAAATTCTTGCCCATCTTTGAAGTTCACTGTCCAGGCGTTGTTGAGGTCATACTCACTTGAGGTCCAGTAAAAACTCTTTCCAAAGTTTCCCAGGCGTGGAGTTGATGCACCCAAGTTGCGGTACACCAGGCGCAGCTCCTCCTTCGATGGCAAGTACCAGTCGCTAAACCCACCAAAGACCAACGTGCTTGCGTACCTTGCTGGGTAGTTCCCACCGCGATACCTCTGCACAATTTTTGAAGTGTTTGTCTCCCCCATTCCAAAGGCTTTGGCGAGCACCCGCTGTACTTTTGCCGACGCGCTAGCAGTACCTATATATAGAGGTGTCCGCTTGTCGTTGAAGGTCAGTGGTTTCCAAGGAATACCTGCCAATTCGGTTTCTACCGGACCCACTTCAAAATATCTATCGCCACTACTCCGTGGCCCCGCATCGTAAAAGACAGTCCCACCTGCCGGGCCAATATCGCCCACTGAGCATGGCCCCTCACTGGTACAAGAACTTCCCGTTAGTGAAATGGTTGAGGCAGCGGGCTTCACCCCCACACCCACAGGGAACGACCTCATTGCAACCAAATGAAATGACAAAGACGGGAAACTCGAGCCAACATGAACTTGACTCTTGCGTAACTGCTTATTGCCGTTGCTCTGCCCCACTTTGTTTTCATCGGTGAATTGCGTGCCGTCTTGAAAAAGTTGATACCACGCATACTTCGCCGAGTTCTCAGACGACGTCCAGTACGGCATCGGCAATACCTTGGGCGCGCCCATAGTGATGCTCGCGTTATAGACCACATCAAGTTCGTCACGTGAGGGAAGAAACCAATCACTCTTTCCATTCGCCGAGTAATCATCTACAAACTTCGCTGCGTATTTACCTTCACCATTTTGCAAAACAATTGCGATCGTGTTTTCGCGGCCCCACCCAATGCCTTGTCGTAAAACATTTTCACCAGAGAGGACCGGTTCCACTGTCTTCACTGCCCACGGCAATCCGCGTCCCTTAGCGAGGGGCAACGCTTCGAGGTACCGACCCCACCATTTCACTTCGCCAGCGTCGTACACCACCGTTCCCCCACCTGGGCCTACGTCTCCCACCTTGCAGGCGCCACCAAGTGCACATGTTTTGGATGATGCATTTGCAGGTACCGCTGTTGCCGCAAGACACAATGTGCTCACCAGTACCGCAAGACAACATCTCAAACGCATGAATCAGGCTTACTACATGCTGAGAGAGAAGTCACACCAGAGCGCTAGCCGAAGGTGACACTTCAACATCGCATGTAGCAATAACAGCTGCTGTTCCACCCATAGTGCGGCACATAGGTTGCACTAAAACAGAGTTTGCCTAGGGTGTACCGAAAGCTCGCACTAGACGGACTTTTTTCGAACTGGTCTTTCCAGACCAGTCCAGATAGCCGTAGAGGAAATTCTGGGTCCGCGCGGCGCCGGCGGAGTACTCAGAAGAACTCCAATAGTAGTCATAACTAAAACCAGCAAACCTGGTTCTTTCGGCATACAACTGCGCCAGTTCATCTTTTGATGGCAGATGCCAGTCGGTTTTGCTGTTGTTGGTGTAGTCAGCAGCAACTTGAATTGCCCCCGATGTGCAGGTGCTGTCGGCGGTGGTCGTGTTTGACATACCTGAACCAATACCATCAGCAGTCACACCAACGGATGTGCTGGTGTTTGAGCACCATGCAACTGTGGACGAATGATCCGACAGGGCGGCTTCCAAATATTTGCACGCTGTGCCACAGTCCGAACCTGTTGACGTGAAATTGCTACCAGCCACATAAAACACTATGCCGCCACCAGGCCCAGTTTCACCCAGAGCACAAGCACCACCATCCGCACAAGTTGCAACATCGGTTGTGAAACTTGCAGATGTAACTGAAGTCAACGATGTTGACGCAAAAGTCAACGTGTAGGTTCCAGCAGTTGTGTGCGTCAAGTTTGTAAATGTTGCAGCACCGTTAACAGCAGTGACAGTTGTTGTTCCACCCAATGTGCCACCCGATGCTGTTACCGATACGGA
>JAURNB010000227.1 GCA_030830415.1 Acidimicrobiales bacterium
AGCATGTGGGATGGCGCCGGTAACGACGGTCTGATGGGATACAACGAGTACACCAAGACATATACCTACGATTCAAACTCCACAAAAACGATTCAAACCAACGTTCGTCTCTTTGGTGTCACACAAAGAGGTGAAGGCGACAGCGAATCACCAAAACTGATTTCACTCAGCACAACTACTCCAGTTGTCGATGTGACAGAAGATTCTTTTGCAGAATTCACCGTGCGTGCAACCGACAATTTCGGTTTGGCAAAAATTGGTGACTACAGCCAGTTCCAAAACTCCATCAGCGTTGAAGGCCCAGGTATTGCTGAAACCACTTCCTGCATCGGCGATAACCAGGGAAGTTTCCTCATTGGCGACAAAGCTCTTGATGCACTTGCAACCTGCAGCAGAGTAAGTGGCACCGCTAAAGATGGCACGTACAAAGTGCGCGTACCAGTTGCCAAAAACTCACCGCGCGGAACCTACAAAGTGACCGCGGTGTATTTGCGCGACTCAGCAAAGAACCAGACTGAACTCACTTCGTGGACAGACCCCGAACGCAATGACGACAACCCCAAATTGAAGAGTGAATTCATGGCAAGCTTCACGGTGAAGGGCGGCAGTAACGACACCGCTAAGCCTGTTATTGCTGCAGCAGAAGTTCTCACGCCCACCATCTCAACGGCGTCAGCAGCTGCGACAGTTCGTGTGCGATTCAAAATGAGCGACGCCTCGGGCATTGCGTTTCGCAACTCACAATTTGAATTTATTTCGCCGGCCAACTCAGGTGCTGGTAAGACCATTACCAACGCCAGTTTGGTGAGTGGATCCGTTCAAGATGGTGTGTGGGAAATTTCATTCAACATGCCGCAGTTCTCCCCCATCGGAACATGGAAGCTTTCGCGTATTTATGTGAACGACCGCGTGGGTAATGAACAGCATCTCGATGCCCGCACTATTGGCAACGACATGGCTTTTACTCCGCTCTACGGTGCAACGTTTACCAACTCCTAACGTTGCTCATTGCGTGCAACTAGAACATCGGTTGCTTTACATAAGCCCAGCACTTCCGTTCCCGGTGCAAGAGCTAATGCATCGGTGGCCTCACGCGTAATGGTTGCCGTCATGGTTTGACCAGGGTCAAGCTCTAGTTTGACCGTCGATAACACTCCCCCATGTTTTACTGAAATGACTTTTGCCCGCAATTGGTTACGCGCGCTGAGTTGCAAAGAGTCTTCTCGATCTCCATAGTTTTCGGAATGAGATTCTTCACCGGCCAGTTCATCAAGAAACCTTGCAACAGCTCGGGCCTGCTCCCGTCGCCACATCGCAACGGCACTTCGTGAAGGATCAGCAAGCAAGTGCGACAGCACTTGGCTTAAAGCATCTCGTTGTAAAGAGATGAATTTCTTTTGCTTCATACCTACTAGTTCACGTAGATGTAGTTTCACCAAAAACTCGGTGCGCAAATCGCGAATGTGCGTAGCTGGTGTATTCAGCCAACTGTGCAACACCTGGCCACCTTCTTCGGTGACCGACAATGCAAACTTCAGTTGTTTGCGCACACCAAGTGCATCGGTGCTTTTCACCAACTGTGCAGCTTCTAGCGATTTCAATGCGCGGTACACCACGGGGTTTGTTTGAGTGAAGACCTCGCCAATATCGCCGTCGGGGTGAAACCTCTTTGCGATGTCATAACCATGAGTTGCTCCCTGCTTGATAAGCGCAAGGCACGTTGCTTCAATGAGCGACAACTGGTTGTTTTGTAAAGCTTCCATACCTTTTTATATCACGTAATGAACTATCAGATAGTGCAAAATGAACTAATAGCCTGTGGAAATGCCCCCCACCTCATTGCTTCGTCGATACGTAGCTATGGGGAGCGCCATCGGGCTCATGTTCACATTGTCTGCTTGTGGTCGCGGCGATAGCAAAGTGAATATCGACGTTTACGCCGCCGCCTCACTCACTACGGCGTTGACATCTATGGCGTCGGCCTTTGAAAATGTAGAGCCCGATATTCGTATAGTTCTGAACTTTGCGGGAAGCGCCACATTGGTTGAACAAATTAAGCAGGGCGCGCCAGCAGACGTGGTTGTCTTTGCCGATAATAAGCAAATGAATGACCTCGTGGAACATGGTGATGTCAAAAAAGACTCTGTTGCCACCATTGCCACCAACACACTTACGCTTGTTGTTGAAAAAGGAAATCCACTCAATATCAAGAATGTGAGCGCCCTCGCTTCACAGCAAATACGCACTGTTCTGTGCGATTCTGCTCAACCATGTGGAAAATATGCCGCTCAGATACTGGAGCGAGCAAAAATATCTGTGCAGCCTCGAAGCTGGGAAACAAGCGTTAGTGGGGTTACCCAGAAAGTTGCCAGCGGCGAAGCAGACGCTGGAATTGTTTACGTCACCGATGCATTGGCCAATGCATCAAAACTTGATGCGGTATCTATTGACAAAAGCATCAATGTTTCAAACAACTACCCCATTGCCTCACTTGCTGAACTTTCTACAACCGCACAAAAAGCAGCGCAGACATTCATTAATTTCGTGATGGGCGACGGGCAAAAAATTTTGAATGATTTTGGGTTTGTCAGCCCATGAAACAGAAACGTTCGCAATTAAGTGCACCCCGCGGCCTCACCGCTCTCGCAGTGGCATGTGTCATTTTTATTTCACTGCCACTCATAGCCATTGTTGTGCGTGTTCCCTGGTCACAGTTTTTCAGCACAGTTTTTGAAGCATCGTCGCGAGAAGCGCTGTGGCTTTCATTACGTACTTCGCTTATCACAACAGTGATCGCAATTGTTACCGGACTCCCACTGGCATGGATGTTTGCTCACCGCACCTTTCCATTCAAAAACATTTTGCGCACCATCTGTGTTTTGCCAATGGTGTTACCGCCTGTTGTAGGTGGAGTTGCTCTCATCTATGCCTTTGGGCGCCGAGGTCTCATTGGTTCCACCCTCGAAGATTGGTTCGGCTACCGCATTGCCTTTACTCAAAGCGCAACTGTGTTGGCCCAATTCTTTGTTGCCGCACCATTTTTTATTGTGGTCATGGAATCGGCTTTTTCTCAGGTTGACGCATCCACCACTTGGGCTGCTCGCACTTTGGGCGCTGGCCCGTGGCGGACCTTGTTGAAAGTGAATATTCCTATTTTGTGGCCGTCGCTGATTGCTGGCGTTGTGCTCACTTGGGCACGAGCGCTCGGTGAATTTGGAGCAACCATTACCTTTGCCGGCAATAGCCCGGGCTCCACACAAACTCTTCCTTTGGCAATTTACAGTTCCCTCGAGAGCGGCAAAGACGCTGCAGTGAGTTTGTCATTTTTGATGATGGCCATTTCTTTCGTAGTTCTCATTTCATTACGCCAACGCTGGATGACTGCTTTTCAACGAGGTGCCGCATGACCTTGAACATGCATTGCACGTTTGCTCGCCCGCAGTTCACACTGCATACCGATATATCTGTGGCTTCTCAAGAAGTTCTTGCCATTACCGGATCAAATGGCTCTGGGAAAACAACGGCACTCCTTCTTATTGCGGGTTTACTCAATATTTCCTCGGGCAGTATCGAACTTCACGGACAAATCTGCGATGGTAAAACTTTTGTACAACCCGAAGATCGTCATATAGGAATGCTGTTCCAACATGGTGCCCTTTTCCCTCATCTCAATATCACGCAGAATGTGATTTTTGGTCTGCGTGCTCGTGGCCTGCATAAAGACGACGCAATGAGCCAAGCGTTGAGCACGATGCAGACACTCGAGATCTCTTCGTTTGCAAACAAGCGCCCCCACGAATTGAGCGGCGGCCAACAACAACGCGTTGCCTTGGCGCGCACATTGGTAACTCAACCCAAAATCTTGTTGCTTGACGAGCCAACAACAGCTTTAGATGCTCACGCCCGAGAAGCGACACTTGAGCTTCTTGCAGAAATATTCTTGCAATTCACAGGCTCAGTAGTTTTGGTGTCACACGATTCACGCGACATACAAAAATTGGCCACCACAGAGGCGCGCATTGATGTTCAACACGGCACCCACGTGGTGGCCAATTTAAAGAAGTGATATTTACAAGTGAGTAATGATCATGTCGCAAGACGACACAGAAATTCCTGCACCCTCTTCAACATCAAGACGCTCAATAACACCATTATTGATGATGGCTGCATAACGCTGCGAACGTGAACCAAGACCAAAACCTGAACCAT
>JAURNB010000228.1 GCA_030830415.1 Acidimicrobiales bacterium
ATGATGGCGGCGGCGGTTTGTAGATCGGGGGTGGGAAGAGATGCGGTCGTGCTTGTCATGGGTTGAAACGCTAGTGAGGAAATTGCTGCTGTGTCTCACTGCGCGCGCGATTTCTGCCTAATGTCACAGCATCTAGACTCAGGCGATGGGGGAAACGCAGGCTTTTGGTGAGCCACTCATCCCTCCCATCGCAACACACGGCGAAACCCATGCATTGCTGGTGCAACACAAGGGCGAGATGCTCTTTGAGGCATACGGGTCGGGCTATGTCACGCCGTGCGGGCCGAGCAGTACCCATATTTCATGGTCGATGGCAAAGAGCATGACCCATGCCTTGGTAGGGATGCTGGTGAAAGACGGTCTTGTTGACGTGGCCACTCCGGCGCCCGTTGCGCAGTGGCAGGGCACTCCTCGTGCGGCTATTACGTGGCAAGACCTCTTAGAGATGCGCTCTGGCCTGGAATGGGTTGAAGATTACGTAGATGGCGAAAAGTCTCATGTCATCGACATGTTGTTCGGCAAAGGCATTGCCGACCATGGTGCGTATGCCGCGGCATTGCCACTTGATGCGGCTATTGGAACCGTATGGAACTATTCATCGGGAACCACCAATATTCTGTGTCGTTGCATTGGTGACATTTTGTGTCGTGACGTTGTTCAAGTAACTGCGCAAGTGCGTGAAGAGCGATTCTTCAACTTTTTATCGACACGACTCTTTGAACCACTCAACATGTCGAGTGCTATTGCAAAGTGTGATGCTGCGGGAAACTTTGTTGGGTCGTCTTATGTGTATGCGACAGCACGCGACTTCATGAAGTTCGGAGAGTTGTACATGAATGGCGGGGCTGTTGTTATAGATGGAACGCGCAGGCAACTTCTTCCCGACCATTGGGTGAACCACGCACGAATAGTTGTGGCGAACGATGCGGCGACTGAAACCCAATATGGTGCGCATTGGTGGGTGTGGCCACAATGTGAAAACTCCCTCGTTGCAACGGGATATGAGGGTCAGTACACCGTGGTGATTCCCGAAAAACAGTTGGTTATGGTGCGATTGGGCAAAACCGACACATCTTTACGCCCAGCGGTGATGCATCAGTTGCAACAGATTGCGCTGAAGGTAACTAACCTATGACAATGCAGTCGAGCGGCGAAGAGCCAAGCAACTCTGCGAGCATCTCCTTAGAGGCAGCGGCGAACAAGCGCAAGGTGTGGATACGCACGCTGAAGACCGTTGGTTTCGCTGCAGTCATTTATTTTTTTGTCTTCCCCCTCGTTCCCGGATTCCGTCAAGCATTTAGTGACCTCTTCGAAGTCGATAAGACCATGTTGGTTTTGGGTGTGTTGCTCGAGTTCATTGGGCTTTTTTGTTATTCGCTTCTCACACGTGCGGCCTTGGGTAACGAAGGGCACAAAATGCCGGTGATGCGACTCTTTCGCATTCAACTCAGTACAAAGTCGCTCGGCAGCATCATGCCTGGTGGCAGTGCAGCATCTTCTGCATTGGGTTACCGACTCCTTACTTTGTCGGGCATACAAGGGCCCGATGCAGGTTTTGCATTAGCGACCGCTGGCATTGGCTCTGCAGTGATGTTGAACCTCATCTTGTGGGTGGGCCTCATTGTCTCTATTCCTATTCGTGGGGTGAACGCGTTGTACGGAGGTGCCGCCATTGTGGGCATTGTGCTGATGCTCGTTGCCGCGGGGCTCATCTTTGGTTTAGTAGAGGGTCAGGGTCGCGCCGAGCGCGCAGTGCGTTGGCTGGCACAACACGTGCGTATTGATGCCGACCATGCGTGTCAGGTCATTCGTCATTTAGGTAACCGTTTGGAAGGCCTCATCGCCGACCGGCAGTTGTTGTGGCGAGTAGCTGGATGGGCGCTAGCAAACTGGCTGTTCGATATGGCTGCACTCTTTGTGTTCCTACGCGCTTTTGGCGGACACATTGCAATTGACGGACTCATTGTGGCATTTGGTTTGGCAAACGTAATGGCCGTGGTACCCATTACCCCAGGTGGGCTGGGCATTGTTGAAGGTATCTACATTCCCACCATCGTGGGCTTTGGTTTGTCACGCAGTTCAGCAACCGTCGGTGTACTGACATATCGACTTGCACAGTTTTGGTTGCCCATTCTTGTTGGCGCAGCGTGCTACTTGTCTTTGCGAGTTGGCCCTTGGTCGCTCGAAAAGAAAGACCGCCTCAAGCCATTGCGCAAAGTTGCAGAAGATGCAGTCAGCAAGGGCGAAAGCAACATCGACTGGGTCGAGCGCCATGCTCCGCGCGACCGCACAGGGCAGTACCCGTTGCCTGCATTGCCTGATGATGAATCTGGGCCAATACAAAAGTCATAAACGAAGTTCGGCGCTGCACTTTTGTGAGACGCCTCAAGTGGGTTAGCGTTTCGGTATGACAACTCATGAACGTCCCTTTGGCCGCTGTTTAGAAGACTTCACCGTGGGCGATGTGTATCGCCACTGGCCAGGCAAGACCATCACTGAATATGACGATCATTTGTTTTGCATGATCACCATGAACCATCACCCATTGCACACCAACGATTGGTTTGCTTCGCAAAGCGTGCAAGGCCGCAACGTGGTTGTGGGCAACTTGGTGTACTCACTCGTGTTGGGCATGAGTGTTCCCGATGTGAGCGGTGCAGCTATTGCAAACCTCGAAGTGGAAACACTGCAACACAAGTTCCCAACATTCCACGGCGACACCATTCATGCAGAAACACGCGTGTTGGAAATTGCTGAGTCAAAGTCGAAGAACGACCGCGGCATTGTGACGGTGGAAACCAAAGGCTTCAACCAAGACGGTAAAGAAGTGTGTTACTTCCGTCGCCGTGTGATGGTGTGGAAGCGTGCAAATGCCCCCGAGCGCACACGCCCTTACGACGTCAATGCTGCTTGGAACGCATAAACAACGTTCCTGATCTGCTTTTGCAGTGGGGGATACCTCAACTGCGCAATATGCCATGGCGCGAAACGCAAGACCCATGGCACGTGTTGGTGTCTGAAGTGATGCTTCAGCAAACACATGTGCCACGAGTGCTGCCGCGCTTTGAACGTTTCGTTTCGCTCTTTCCCACTCCTCGTGCATGTGCCGCTGCACCGTTGGCCGACATGCTCGTGGAATGGCAGGGGATGGGTTACCCCAGGCGTTGTAAAAACTTGCAACTTGCGGCACAAATGATGGTGGAGCGCTTTGACGGCGAAGTGCCCAACACATTGAATGAGCTCCTCGAACTTCCTGGGGTGGGCCCGTACACGGCACGCGCTGTTTTGACTTTTGCTTTCGATGCAGATGTTGCAGTGGTCGACACCAACGTTGCACGAGTGTTGGCGCGTATTTCAGGCAAAGTGTTAAACGCTCGTGCGTCGCAAGAACTTGCCGACGAATGGCTGCCCATAGGTTTCTCGCGTGACTGGAACCAGGTGATGATGGACTTTGGGGCAACGGTGTGCATGGCGCGTAAAGCGCATTGCGAGGTGTGCCCAGTGTTTGCTCAATGCATTTGGAAAGGTGGCGCAAACGGTGACGTTGACCCGGCAAAGGCCTCGGCATTTACCAGTAAGCCACAGGCAAAGTTTGCTGGCTCAGATCGTCAGGCACGAGGGAAATTGATGAAGGCACTCACAGTGGGTGCAGTTACGCCTGAACGGCTCGCTGGAGTGATGGAATTAACAGATGTTGAACGAGCCTTGCGATTAGCGCAAGCACTGGTGAAGGAAGGGCTCGTTGAGTACTCCACAATGGGGTACCACTTGCCTTCAACTACGCATACAACTCAGCAGAAGTGATTTTGCGTAGAATTTCCGGAAAGGAAAGTTCGGCAAGTTCACGCATCTCGTCGTCGGTGCGATCTTGAATGGGGTGCC
>JAURNB010000229.1 GCA_030830415.1 Acidimicrobiales bacterium
CACAGCGATGTGTTTATCTATTCGATTCATTCGCGTTGCTCCACCACGCTTTTTCCCCGAGCTCGGGTACATCGACCTATCAACGCGATACGGGATGTCTGTTTACGGCCCAGTGGGCAAGGGAGTATCTGACCAATTTGCTGCCATGCCATCAATTCACGTGGGTTGGGCGGCGGTGGTGTCGTTCGGCATCGTGGCAACTTGCACAAGCAAGTGGCGCTGGCTTGGTCTCTTTCACGTGGTAGCGACCATTTTTGTTGTGTCGGCTACCGGAAATCATTGGTGGCTTGACAGCTTTGTTGCCATTGCGCTCTTAGGCATTGCCCTATTTATCGATGAAAGATTTATCCGACCCAGGCGGGAATGATGATGCTTTGGCCAGCGAAGAGTTTGACATCGTCCTGCGTGTACCAACCATTCGCGGTCATGATGGCCGCCATCTTCACACAAAACAGTGAGCCGATTTTCGACAGCGAGTCACCAGGAGCAACTTCATAAGTTCCTGCCGGACGAGTTCCACAACCCTTTGAACTTGGACCTTGCGGAGGAAGCGTGGTGTTGGCAATTGCTTGCGCTGTCGTGGTCTTTGCCGTTGGAGGTATTTTCAACGTTTGCGTGGGGTAAGGAAACTGTGAAGTTGATACCCAACCGTTATACATGAGCAACTCTTCCACGCTGATGCCATACGAATTGGCTACCTTGATGGGTGAATCGCCAGAGGCAACTACGTACTCCTGCTCAAAACCCACTGAGCCCGGCGGCAACGTGGTGCTCACCCCTGGAGCGGTGGTAATCACCGGAGGAATAGTGGCGAAGTCGGTTGCACCAACAGGAACCACGGTTGTTGCAGTACCCGAGACGTCTTGGCTACATGCGCTGACCGCAAGAACCAAGAGTGGAGTAAACACAACAGCGAGAACTGCAGGAACCCAACGTCGTTGCTGACGTACCGCTACTTGTTCACGTTCCTGCACAGGCAAATCTTACGCAAGAGGCCGTGCAGTTGGTGCTATGGGGTATGGCAAATGTGTTTCGCCCATGAGGAAGGCATCAACGCCTGCCGCACATGCACGGCCTTCAGCAATTGCCCACACAATGAGGCTTTGCCCGCGACCCATGTCACCTGCCACAAATACACCGTCTGCAGAAGTTTTGTAATGGTCGTCACGCGCAACATTGCCGCGTTCGTCGTAGGTGAGACCCATCTGATCGAGCCATGAACCTTTTTCTGGTCCAACGAAACCCAATGCGAGAAACACGAGATCGGCAGGAAGTTCTTGATCGGAGCCAGGAACTTTTTCAAACTTCCCGTCTTTCATCTCTACTTCATGAATGAGTAACGCACGTACATTGCCATTGCCGTCGTCGAGGAAACGCTCGGTGTTCACGCTGTACACACGCTCGCCACCTTCTTCATGTGCACTCGACACGCGATACACAAGGCTCCACTGTGGCCATGGGTTGTTGCCCGCACGCTCTTCTGGTGGTCGCGGCATAATTTCCAGCTGCGTCACCGACTTTGCGCCATGACGATGTGACGTGCCCAAGCAGTCGGCACCAGTATCGCCGCCACCAATAATGATGACGTTCTTTCCTGCTGCAGAAATGGGCGACTCAGCGAAGTCACCCTCTTGCACCTTATTTGCCAAAGGCAAAAACTCCATTGCCTGATAAATGCCGTTGAGCTCACGCCCTGGCACTGGCAGGTCGCGCCATGCGGTTGCACCACACGCAAGCACAACTGCATCGTGTGTTGCACGCAGAACTTCAACGTCAATTGCCCCACCCACATCTGCATTGGTGCGGAACTCAGTTCCTTCTTCACGCATCTGCTCTAAACGGCGGTCGATGTGGTGCTTTTCCATTTTGAATTCAGGAATGCCATAGCGCAAGAGCCCGCCAATACGGTCGGCTCGTTCCAACACCACGACGTCGTGACCAGCACGCGTGAGTTGTTGTGCTGCAGCTAAGCCAGCAGGTCCGCTACCGATAACAGCGACGCGCTTGCCGGTTTTCACCGATGGCTTTTGAGCAACAACCCAGCCTTCATTCCATGCATGGTCGATGATTTCAACTTCTACCTGCTTGATGGCCACTGGTTGAGCGTTAATGCCAAGTACACATGCCGACTCACAAGGCGCTGGGCACAGCCGACCTGTGAATTCAGGGAAGTTGTTGGTGGCATGCAAGCGGTCAATGGCATCGCGCCAATGGTTGCGATACACCAAGTCATTCCAGTCGGGAATGAGGTTGCCGAGTGGACAGCCGTTGTTGCAGAAAGGAATACCGCAGTCCATGCAGCGACCCGCCTGATGATTGAGCTCATCTTTATCGAATGGCTCGTACACCTCTTTCCAGTCGCGCAAGCGAACCGGAACCGAGCGACGTTGTGGGCCTTGACGGTCCCACTTCAAAAATCCTGTTGCCTCACCCATGGGCTACCTCCATGATGCGTACGTTGGTTTCTTCTTCATTTAGACCTTCAGACTTTGCCTGAGCAATTGCCGCAAGAACATTGCGGTAGTCGCGAGGCATTACCTTGCGGATTTTTGATGTTTCCACATTCCAAGAGTTCAAGAGGCGTTGCCCCACTTCGGAACCGGTGTACTCCACATGCTTTTCTACTGTTGACTTCAACCAGTCCAGATCTGTTTCATCGAGTGGTTCAATTTCAACAAGTTCATAGTTCACGCGCGATGCGAATTCTCCGTCACGGTCATAAACGTAAGCAACGCCGCCCGACATACCTGCCGCAAAGTTGCGACCAGTAGCACCGAGCACCACTACACGACCACCGGTCATGTATTCACAGCCATGATCGCCAACACCTTCAACAACAGCTATGGCTCCAGAGTTGCGCACGCAGAAGCGCTCGCCCACCATGCCGCGTAGGTAAATTTCGCCGCTTGTTGCACCGTAACCAATGACGTTTCCGGCAATGACGTTGTCTTCGGCAACAAATGTTGATGCATCGCTCGGGCGCACAATGAGTCGCCCACCCGACAAGCCTTTACCGAGATAGTCATTCGAGTCACCAACGAGACGCATTTCAATGCCACGTGGCACAAAGGCACCAAATGACTGACCTGCAGAACCGTTGAATTCAATAGCGATTGTTGCATCGGGAAGCCCCGCGCCACCCCACTTCTTCGTGAGGGCACTGCCGAGCATGGTGCCCACAGTGCGATTCACGTTACGAATAGGGAACGACAGTTGCACAGGAGTTCCCTTTTCCAGGGCCGCTGTACTTGCTGCGATGAGTTGCATATCGAGCGCTTCATCGAGACCGTGCTCTTGCAACACGCTGTGATGCATAGTTTGGTTGTAAGGGTTCTCTGGTACTGCAAGAAGTGGCGAGATATCGAGCCCTTCTGCTTTCCAGTGATCGACCGCTTCCACCGCATCGATGAATTCAACATGGCCAACAGCTTCTTGAATGCTGCGGAATCCCATTGCTGCCAAATACTCACGAACTTCTTCAGCAATAAATTCAAAGAAGTTGGTAACGAACTCTGGCTTGCCACTAAAGCGAGCACGCAACTCAGGGTTCTGCGTAGCAATACCCACGGGGCACGTATCGAGATGGCACACGCGCATCATGATGCAGCCACTCACCACGAGCGGTGCTGTTGCAAAGCCAAACTCTTCTGCACCAAGAAGCGCAGCAATAATGACGTCACGGCCAGTTTTCATCTGGCCATCTGCTTGCACCACAATGCGATCGCGCAAACCATTGAGCATCAAGGTTTGTTGTGCTTCTGCAAGACCCAGTTCCCACGGGGCACCTGCGTGCTTGAGTGATGTCAGTGGCGATGCACCGGTTCCGCCGTCGTGACCCGAAATGAGCACAACGTCGGCTTTTGCCTTGCTCACACCAGCAGCAACTGTTCCTACACCAACTTCGGCAACCAACTTCACGTGTACACGTGCAGCAGGGTTGGAGTTCTTCAAGTCGTGAATAAGTTGCTTGAGATCTTCAATGGAATAGATGTCGTGGTGAGGAGGTGGGCTAATGAGACCCACACCAGGAGTACTGAAACGTGTTTTTGCTACCCACGGATACACCTTGTGACCAGGAAGCTGACCACCTTCACCGGGCTTTGCGCCCTGTGCCATTTTGATTTGAATGTCGTCGGCGTTGACGAGGTATTCACTCGTTACACCAAAACGGCCCGACGCAACTTGCTTAATGGCAGAGCGCTTTGAATCGCCGTTGGCCATTGGCGTGAAACGTTCGGCGTCTTCGCCGCCTTCACCTGTGTTGCTCTTGCCACCAATACGGTTCATAGCAATTGCCAAAGTTTCATGTGCTTCGGCTGAAATGGATCCGTAGCTCATTGCGCCAGTCGAGAAACGAGAAACAATGCTGCTCACCGATTCCACTTCGCTGATAGGCACTGCAGGACGCACACCTGTTTTCAAGTGGAAGAGCCCGCGCAGAGTTGCAAGATTGCGAGACTGATCGTCGACCGCAGCGGTGTACTGCTTGAACACGTCGTACCTGCCAGAACGCGTGCTGTGCTGCAAGCGATAGACGGTTTCGGGGTTGAAGAGGTGATATTCACCTTCACGACGCCATTGGTACTCGCCGCCCAATTCCAACTTGCGATGCGAGCGTTCTTCCGGACGCGATGGGTGCGCAGCACTATGACGCGCTGCAGCTTCAATTGCAATTTCGTTGAGCCCAATTCCGCCCAGGCGAGAAACAGTTCCTGTGAAGAATTCGTCAACAAGTTCGCTCGACAAACCAATGGCTTCAAATATTTGTGCACCGGTGTACGAAGCAACAGTCGACACGCCCATTTTCGACATCACCTTCAGCACACCTTTGCCAGATGCCTTGATGTAGTTCTTGCGGGCCTTGCCGGCATCGATGCCACCAAGACCATGCAGGCCAACGCCTTCGCCACTCAAAATCATGTCGTCAATGGATTCAAAAGCGAGATACGGGTTAATTGCAGCCGCGCCAAAACCAATGAGCAACGCCATGTGATGCACTTCTCGCGCATCGCCGGTTTCCACAATGAGACCAACAAGCGTGCGCTTTTTCTGACGAATGAGATGGTGATGAACAGCACTTGTCATGAGGAGCGACGGAATGGGTGCATGAATTTCATCGGAGTTGCGGTCGGACAAAATAATGATGCGAGCACCATCGTCAATTGCTGCTTCTACTTCACTACGTACTCGTGTAAGTGCTTCACGTAGCGCTTCTCCGCCACCACTTACACGAAAGAGACCAGAAATGACTGCCGACTTCAAGTGCGACAAGTTGCCATCGTCGTTGATGTGAATAATGCGAGCAAGGTCGTCGTTGTCGATGATGGGGAAAGGCATGGCGAGTTGGCGACATGCATCTGGCCCTGCAGACAAAAGGTTTGCTTCGGGGCCCACTGTGCGGCTCACTGCCGTGACCACTTCTTCACGAATGGCATCGAGTGGTGGGTTTGTTACTTGAGCAAACAACTGTTGGAAGTAATCGAACAACAAACGCGGACGCTTTGACAGCACAGCAATGGGAGTGTCGGTGCCCATGGAACCAATTGGTTCTAAGCCACCTTTTGCCATTGGAGCCACAATGATTTTTAGTTCTTCGTGCGTGTAGCCAAACATTTGTTGACGGCGCAGCACGCTGTCGTGGCCGTAAACAACATGTTCACGCTCAGGAAGATCTTCAAGTTTCACCATGCCTTGCGCAACCCACTCTTCATAAGGGGCCATGGCGGCAAGTTCCGACTTCACTTCGTCGTCGTCAATAATGCGACCTTGTGCGGTGTCGATGAGGAACATCCGCCCTGGTTGTAAGCGACCTTTTTTCACTACGCGCTCTGGAGCAATGTCGAGCACGCCCGACTCACTGGCCATCACCACGAGGTCATCGTCTGTTACCCAATACCTGCTCGGACGCAAACCGTTGCGGTCGAGTACTGCACCAATCACGGTTCCGTCGGTAAAGGCAACGCTTGCTGGCCCGTCCCATGGTTCCATGAGTGA
>JAURNB010000230.1 GCA_030830415.1 Acidimicrobiales bacterium
AAATCTGCGATATTTTGCAAATTGAACTGCGACATGATTTGACCTACAAAAGTATTTGATGTCACCGAAAAGTAGGTGTTATCAAGTTCGTAGAAGTAGCTAATAGGAGCATCTGGTAATGCCATTGAAGAAACTGCAGCCTTAATGTCTGCCTTCATTGAAGATACAAGCGCCTCAGCTTCTGCTGTCTTGCCGGTTAACTCACCAAGTTCTGTAATTTGCTTGTACGAGTCGTCAAAGCTTGTGGCTGAGGCTCCTGTCCACACGGTGATTCCTAGTGCTTCAAGTTGAGTTTGCAAGTTGCCTGGGTCGTATGCACGCAGAACAACTGTTGCATTAAGAGCGGCAATTGCCTCTGCGCTTGGTTGCAAGGCGTCAATTTTAGTTTCAATTGATGCGGCTGCTTCTGGATAATTGCTGTAGTTGTCTACCGCTACTAGTTGATCTTGCGCACCGATGGCGTAAAGCATTTCGGTTGCCGTTGCAGACAGTGAAACTATTTTGTTCGTAGATACTTCTGGCACTGCTGTGTCGGAACTGGCTTCAGCAACAGTGTCGGCAACTGTATTGACTGCCGATTGGTCGCTTGTTCCACAAGCTGCAAAGAGCAAAACCGATGCTCCTACCGCTATAAAAGTGCGGCGTGTTACACCGCGAAAATGACGAATAGAGTGAATTGACATAGTTCTTCCTCCGAAGATTGCTGGAGAAAGAAGAGTGGGTCGAAGGTGGGGTTCTCCCACCTCGCGGACCGCCCTTCCTTCGAGGACTGGTAATCGCATATAGATCAGGCGACCGGACTTGCCTTCCACAGCTTGCGCTGAAAAGTTTTACCGTTGCGGGACAGTGCCGGACTTTTACCGGACTTCGCTGTTTTCTATATCTCACAACTATTGCTGTGATGTGGTGACTATATCAGAGAAAATTCACTTCACAAGATTCGCAAAACGCGAGATGCCTTCAACGATGTCGTCGTCGCCAAGAGCAAACGAGAATCGCGCATAGCCAGGAGCACAAAATGCTTCACCTGGAACGAAAGCAACCTTCGCCTGGTCGAGCACGATGTCGGCCAGATCAAGCGTGGTATGTGCAGTGACACCACCATAGGTTCGGCCAAGCAAACCACGCACTTGTGGGAAGCAGTAGAAAGCGCCTTCTGGTTCGAGGCAAGTGACGCCGGCAATGTCGCTCAACATTTTGTGCATCGTTTTTCCACGACGTTCAAATGCTGTGCGCATCATCTTCACGGCTTCAAGGTCGCCACTCACTGCAGCAAGCGCTGCAATTTGTGCAACGTTTGAAACGTTGCTGGTGGAATGAGACTGAAAGTTAATTGCAGCTTTCATCACATCATCAGGCCCAATCATCCAGCCCACGCGCCATCCGGTCATTGCATAGGTCTTGGCAACACCGTTCACGATGACGCATTGGTTAGCAATTTCAGGAACAAGTGTTGGCATTGAACTGAACTGGTGCTTGCCGTACGTGAGGTGCTCGTAAATTTCATCGGTAATGACCCAGATGCCGTGCTCCACTGCCCACTTGCCAATGGCAGCAACTTCTTCTGGCGGATACACAGAACCACTTGGGTTATCGGGTGAAACAAACAACAACACTTTTGTGCGAGGTGTACGTGCGCGCTCGAGCTGTTCCACCGTTACACGGAAACCCGTTTCTTCGGTGGTGTCAACAACAACTGGTACTCCCCCGGCCAAAGTGATGGCTTCGGGATAGGTGGTCCAAAACGGAGCAGGACAAATGACTTCATCGCCTGGGTCGCACAATGCAGCAAAGGCAACGAACACTGCATGCTTGCCACCGTTCGTCACCATCACTTGGCTGGCCTTGCAGGTAAAGCCACTATCGCGCAAGGTTTTCACTGCGATGGCTTCGCGCAACTCGGGAAGACCCGCTGCAGGCGTGTAGCGGTGGTTCTTGACGTCGTAGCACGCCTTGGCGGCGGCTTCCACAATGTGGGCTGGAGTAGGGAAATCGGGTTCGCCGGCACCAAAGCCAATGACGTTTTCGCCCTTGGCTTTCAGGGCTTTCGCCTTCGCGTCGACGGCAAGGGTGGCTGATTCGGCAATGGCCGCAAGGCGGGCAGATACGCGCCCGTGTTTTGCTGGAGAGGTCATAGATGTAATGCTTGCACAGTGAGCACAATTTCCCCCCAAACAATTCGCATTCCTCAAGAATTTTTACCAGCCGACGGCCGCTTCGGATGTGGGCCCTCGAAGGTCCGCCCCGAGCAACTCAGCGCCTTTGGCACGCGTGGAGCCCAACTTTTAGGCACTTCGCACAGGCAAGCCCCCATCAAGAACCTCGTGGGTTCTGTGCGCAGTGGCCTGAGTGAATTATTTAACTTGCCCGACGGCTGGGAGATTGTCATGGGCAATGGCGGCTCCACCGTGTTCTGGGACGTCGCCACATTTGGGCTCATTCAAGAGCGCAGCGAGCATCTCGTCTTTGGCGAATTCTCTTCCAAGTTCGGTGAAGCTGCAGCCGCCGCCCCGCACCTTGGCCAACCCGTCATTGTTTCTACTGAACCAGGCACGCATCCGGTGGCAACAAAAGAAGATGTCGATGTGTATGCATTTACGCACAACGAAACATCAACTGGTGTGGCTATGAAATTGCAACGTCCTGCCTTTGCCAACGATGCATTAGTAGTTGTCGATGCAACATCTGCTGCAGGCGGGCTTCCTTGGAGCCCGAGTGAAGTAGACGTGTATTACTTCGCACCACAAAAGTGTTTCGCAGCCGATGGTGGTTTGTGGCTTGCTGCATGTTCACCGCGTGCGCTTGAACGCATTAACTCCATTGCAGCATCAAAGCGCTGGTGCCCAGCATCACTCGATCTCAAAATTGCGCTCGACAACAGCGTTGCCAACCAGACCTACAACACTCCAGCATTGGGCACTCTCATTTTGCTCGATGAACAAATTTCTTGGATGTTGAAGAATGGTGGGCTTTCATGGTGTGCAGCACGTTCACAAAAATCTGCCGACCATCTCTACTCATGGGCCGCCGAGCGTTCATGGGCTGAACCCTTTGTGCGCAATGCTGCCGAGCGTTCTGCTGTGGTAGGAACCATCGACCTCACGGGTGTTGAGGCCAGCGACATCAATGCCGCTCTGCGTGCCAACGGCGTGGTCGACACCGATTCGTACCGCAAATTGGGCCGGAATCAGTTGCGCGTTGGCATGTTCCCGGCAATTGACCCAGAAGATGTTGTGCAATTAACGAGGAGTATCGACTTTGTGGTGGAACAATTGATCCCATGATTTCCAAAGACGTGCTCACTGCTAGCTGGGACGACATTGCCCCGCTACGTGACCCCGTCTTTCTCATCGCGCTACGCGGCTGGTTCGACGTATCGAACGCAGCAACTGCAGCTATTGAGTGGTGCGTACAAGAACGCGTGGTCACCATTGTCGGAAGCATCGATCCCGACCCATTTTTCGACTTCACGCATGAGCGACCAGAGGTATATCTCGACGAAGATGAAGAGCGTCAACTGCGCTGGCCCGAAAACGATATTTATGTTGCACGTTTTCCCGAAGGTGCGCGTGACCTCGTTCTTTTGTCTGGAGTAGAACCACACATTCATTGGTCAACTTTCATCGACTGCATTGTTGACGTTGCACAGGGCCTCAAGTGTTCTGCTGTTGTTTCACTTGGCGCCCTTGCCGACCAGGTACCGCACACTCGCCTTCCACCCGTTGTTGGCAGCACAACAAACCCCGATCTCGCACGACGTCTTGGTCTCTCTCAACCGCAATACCAAGGCCCTACTGGTGTCATTGGCGTGATGCAAGAACGATTCGACCGCACGGGCATGCCTGCAGTTTCTTTACGCGTCGGTGTGCCGCACTATCTCACCAATGCTCAACACCCTCGTTCTACAGCAGCACTTTTACGCCACTTAGAACATGTCCTTGGCGTTCCCACCAACCATGGCGCAATCGATGCTGATGTACGCAGGTGGGCTGTTCTGCACGAAGAAGCCGTTGAAGACGACGCGCAAACTTTGGCATACGTACGCATGCTTGAGCAGCAATTCGACCGTCGCGCCGAAGCGGCAATACCTACAGGTGAAGACCTCGCCGCAGAGTTTGAAAAGTTCCTCCGCGAACAAGACTAACTTTTTTATAGTGTTCTCGGCGCCGTACGTCACGGTAATTGCAACGTTTCGCGCCGAGAAAAACATCGGTCGCGCGCTGTCAGAAATCTCAATTATTTCTCGGCGCGTAGCGTCACGAAAAGCGGGACATACGGCGCCGAGAACACTTCATGGGGATTAGGTGTTGGTGATGGCGCCGGTTTCGGCACCTTGCACGAGCTTGGCGTATTTACCGAGCACGCCTTTGGTGTAACGCGGAGGGTTTGGCTTCCAGCCCACCTTGCGCGCAGCAATTTCTTCATCGCTCACTAACAAGTCAAGGCGCTTCGTGTGCACGTCAACCAAAATTTTGTCACCGTCTTTTACGAATGCAATAGGCCCACCATCGGTTGCTTCTGGCGCAACGTGACCAATACAGAAGCCCCATGTGCCGCCACTGAAACGACCATCGGTAATGAGTGCGCAGTCGGCACCACGGCCAGCGCCTTTCAAAGCACCTGTAATGGCAAGCATTTCACGCATGCCTGGGCCACCCTTCGGACCTTCGTAACGAATAACCAATACGGTTCCGGGCTTGATATCGCCAGCAAGAATTGCTGCCATTGCGCCATCTTCACCATCAAAAACTCGCGCGGCACCTTCGAAGTGCAACTGGTCTTTGCTGAGACCGGCAACTTTCACCACAGAACCTCTCGGCGCAAGCGACCCCGTCAAAATGTTGATGCCACCCTCTGAGTGAATGGGGTCTGAAAGCGGGTGCAACACGTCGCCATCGGGCGCAGGCGGATTGATTTCCGCAAGGTTTTCCGCCATTGTTTTTCCGGTGCATGTCATCACATCGCCGTGCAACAAACCTGCATCGAGCAACATCTTCAAGACCACAGGCACACCGCCAACGCGGTCGATATCGGTCATGTGGTATTTGCCACCTGGTTTGGTGTCGGCAATGTGCGGAACTTTTGCTGCAATGCGGTTGAAGTCTTCAAGTTCAAGTGGCACTTCAGCTTCGTGAGCAAGAGCAAGGAGATGCAGAACCGCATTGGTGCTTCCACCTAATGCATTCACCACAGCAATTGCGTTTTCAAATGCTTTTTTCGTCATGATGTCGCGCGGACGAATACCAAGACGCAATAAGTTCATCACTGCTTCACCCGCACGCTCTGCATCGCCTTCACGGCGTGCATCGACTGCTGGAGGTGAAGCAGTTCCGGGAAGACTCATTCCTAACGCTTCCGCAATAGACGACATCGTGTTAGCGGTGAACATTCCGCCACAGGCACCTTCGCCCGGACATGCATTGCGTTCAATGTCACTGAGTTCCTCATCGGTAATCGTGCCAAGTGCATGTGCACCAACAGCTTCAAAAACACTTGTGATGTCGAGCGCTTCGCCGTGTAATTGTCCTGGCAAAATAGAACCGTTGTAAACGAAAACAGAAGCAAGGTTCAACCGTGCCGCAGCCATGAGCATTGCAGGAATGCTTTTATCGCAACCGGCAAGGCCTACAAAACCATCGAAGCGTTCAGCGTGAATGACGGTCTCTACGCTGTCGGTAATCACTTCGCGACTCACTAGCGATGCACGCATTCCTTCGTGACCCATGGAAATACCATCGCTCACCGTGATGGTGCCGAACTCGAGAGCAACACCACCAGCCTTACGCACACCGTCTTTGGCAAACTGTGCAAGTTTGCGCAACGTCATGTTGCACGGCGTTACTTCATTCCACGACGAAGCAATGGCAACTTGTGGTTTTACCCAGTCGTCATCGGTGAGACCCACTGCACGCAACATCGAACGCGCTGGCGCCTTTTGCGGGCCATCGGTGACGTCACGACTACGGGGTTTGATATCGACTGGGGTGCCATCTGCGCTTGCCATAGAGGCAACGCTAGTGGTCAGCCACGCCCAAAACCGAAGAGATGGCTCCCCACCTTGCGCATTTGGATTTCCTCACTGCCCTCGGTGATGCGGTAACGGCGGTGATGGCGATAAATGTGCTCAAAAGGCATGTGCCGTGAGTACCCCACCCCACCACAGGTTTGCATTGCGCGGTCGGCGGCATCGCAGGCCAAACGGTTGGCTCGGTAGTTGCACATGGCAACGAGGTGCGTCACCTCCATGTGGTGCTTGTTGTCGAGCGACCATGCTGTGTAACGCACCATCTGGCGCAACATGGCCGCTTCGGTGTGCAGCTCGATAAGTGGGAACTGAATTGCCTGATTCGTGGAGAGTTTCTTACCCCACGTAATACGGCTGTTGGAATACTTCACTGCTTCGTTGATACAGAATTGAGCAGCACCTAAAGATGAAGCTGCTTGACGAATTCTGTTTTCGTGCACGAAGTGTTGTGCGAGTTCCAGACCATGGTCGATGCGGCCGAACACAGCTTCTTCGCCCACGCGAACATCTTTCATGCTCACCTCTGCATGGTCTGTTGGCATGTTGAAGGTCCACCAGAAGAAATCGACATTGAAACCTGGTGCGTCGGTGGGAACAAGGAACGCAGAGATACCAACTGGGTCACCAGGGGTGCCACTGGTGCGAGCAAAAATGATGTCGTGGGTTGCATGATGCAGACCGCTGTTCCAGCGTTTCATGCCATTAATGACCCATTCGCTGCCATCGCGGTACGCAGTGGTTTCTAAGTACGTGGCGTCACTGCCGTGGTTGGGCTCGGTGAGACCAAACGCAAGACGCTTTGTGCCTTCCAAGAAACCTGGCATCCAGTTTTTCTTTTGTTCGTCGGTACCAAAGTCACGCATCATGAGCACAGTTGGGAAGTTGCCCACAATGCTCGACTCGTTTTGCAAATCGTTATGAAGCCCCAAGCCCTTTGTGGCGAGGTGCTCACGAATAATCGCCATCTCTAGGTTGCTCGCATCACGGCCGCCATATTCCTTTGGCAATGCAAGGCGCAACCAACCAGCTGCATCGGCCCGGCGGCGCATTTCTTTCAACAGTGCTTCCCAGTCGGCACGAGGCACGCCATCGTTTTCAAAGTCGGTGCGCGCCCATTCGCGACGATGGTCGAAAAAGCGCATGTTGTCGTTTTCAAGCTCAAGTGGCTTGATCTCTTTCTCGATGAATGCATCGAGTTGTGCCAATGTGGCTTGAATTTCCCCAGGTATCTCAAAGTTCATACATAAAGGCTAGGCGAGTTGAGCACGAGCACTATTACCAGCGGGTAGTTAGGGCAAACTAGAGGTGACGAATACGGCCATACCAGAAGGACTCCATGACGAACTCACCTAGCACCAGCAACATCCAGCGCGTAGGGGTCATCGGATGTGGCCTCATGGGTTCTGGCATTGCCGAAGTGTGTGCTCGAAACGGCCTCGAAGTGCTCATTCAAGAAGCCACTGTTGCTGCCATGGAGGCTGGCCAGAAGCGCCTCGTCACTTCCCTCGACCGCGCTCTTGGCGCCAACAAAATTACCGAAGCCGAGCGCGATAGCGCCATGAAGAATCTGCATTTCACCACCGACGTGGCCGACCTTGCCGATCGCCAATTAGTAGTAGAAGCAGTCATTGAAGACGAAACGTTGAAGACCAACATCTTCAAGAGCCTCGACAAAGTCATCACCGACGACAACGCCATTTTGGCCACAAACACCTCGTCGATTCCTGTCATGAAACTCGGCATGGCCACTCAGCGCCCATCGCAGGTCATTGGCATCCACTTCTTCAACCCTGTTCCCGTCTTGCGTCTTGTAGAACTTGTTGCGTCGCTGCTCACTTCTGAAGACACCATCAATCGTTCCACCGCATTTGCAGAAGTTGCTCTGCACAAGCGCGTCATTCGCTCGAAAGACCGCGCTGGCTTCATTGTCAATGCGCTTCTTATTCCCTACATCCTTTCTGCAGTGCGCATGTTGGAGTCGGGCTATGCATCGGCAGAAGATATTGACCTCGGCATGGTGGAAGGTTGTGCGCACCCCATGGGTCCATTGCGCCTTGCCGACCTCATTGGTCTCGACACCACTTCTGCAGTTGCTGAAAGTTTGTACACCGAGTTCAAAGAACCGCTTTACGCAGCACCACCATTGCTTTCTCGCATGGTCGATGCCGGGCTTCTTGGTCGCAAGGCTGGACGCGGTTTTTACGATTATTCAAAGAAATAGAGGCACTTATGTCTGAACAACAATTCTCACTCGACGCAGAACAAATTGCATTTCGCGAAGTCATTCGCAAATTTGCCGAAGACAAAATTGCACCATACGCAGCCGACTCCGACCACAACAGTGCATATTCGTGGGAGTCGTTCAAAGCGCTTCAACAAATGGAACTCACCGCGCTCAGCTACCCCACTGAATACGGCGGCAGTGGCGCCCCACTCGTTACCCAGGCAGTGGTTGCTGAAGAACTTGCTCGCGTGTGTGCAAGCACCAGCCTCATGTTTCTCATTTCTAAACTTGGCATGTTGCCTGTCATTAACTTCGGTAGTGAGGCACTGAAGGCTAAATATCTTCCACGTATTTGCACTGGAGAATCACAGGCAAGTTACGGTCTCTCTGAAGCCGACGCTGGCAGCGACGTTGCATCAATGACCACACATGCTGAAAAAGACGGTGACAGCTGGGTCATTAACGGCTCGAAGTGCTGGATCACCAACGCCGGCGTGAGCGACCTCTACACCATCTTTGCCCGCACTTCCGATGACCGTCATCGTGGCATCACTGCTTTTCTTGCTGAAGCAAGCTGGGGCGTACACGTAGACAAGCTCGAGCACAAATTGGGAATTAAGGGCTCACCAACGGGCGTCATTCGATTCGACAACTTGCGCGTACCCGATGAAAACCGCATTGGCGAAGTGGGCGACGGCTTCATCATTGCTATGCACACGCTCGACCGCAGCCGTCCCACCATTGGCGCTCAGGCAGTAGGTATTGCTCAAGGCGCTATCGACTTTGCTGTGAACTACATGAAAGACCGCAAAACATTCGGCAAACCCATCGCAGAGCGCCAAGGCCTGCAGTGGATGGTTGCCGAAGCACAAATGCAAGTAGAAGTTGCTCGCACCATGGTGTACCGCGCATGCGCAGCTGTCGATGCCGGCGACCCACAAGGCGACTTATCGCAACTCGGAGCCATGGCCAAATGGTTTGCTTCAGACATTGCCATGAAGGTCACCACCGACTGCGTGCAGCTACTCGGTGGCTACGGCTTCACCACTGAATTCCCTGTGGAGCGCATGATGCGTGATGCAAAAATTACACAGATTTATGAAGGCACCAATCAAATTCAGCGCATGGTGATCTCTAAAAAAATCTTTGGGTAAAAAGCCACTGCGCTTAGTGGTGAAGTACCACTGGGAGCTTGTGTAAACCACGCGACAACATGGTGGGGTGCCACGACAACGCTTCACGAGTGCATGCCATTTCAATACGTGAGAACTTATTCATGAGCGCACCCAATGCGAGTTCTACTTCAAGGCGTGCCAGTGGAGCACCCAAACAGAAGTGCAATCCGAAACCAAAGCCCATGTGGTTGGTGGGGTTACGTCGCAAATCAAGCTGCCCCGGGTTCACAAACACGCGTGGGTCGTGATTTGCTGCAGGGTTTGCAATAAACACACGCTCACCGGCCGTGAACTTCACACCACCGTATTCGTGGTCTTCTTTCACCAGGCGCACCGTTGCGCGAGCAGGCCCATCGAAGCGAATGAGTTCTTCCACGGCCATCGGGAAAATGTCGCGGTTCGCACGTAGGTCGGCCATTTGTTCAGGGAATTCCAACAAAGCAAGCAGACCGCTCGTAATGAGGTTCGTTGTGGTTTCATGCCCACCGAAGAGCAACAACGTGCAGGTAGAAATGAGTTCATCGCGCGACAATGAATCGCCGTCTTCGTGCTCGAGCAACAAACTAATGAGGTTGTCTTCAGGGTTCTTTTCAAACTTATTGATGAGTTCCAACAAATAGTTCTTGAGTTCCATCATTCCGCGTGCAGCGCTACGAAAACGATCGGGGTTGTCGTAGGCACCAAAGACCAAGGCGGTAATGAGATCAGACCACTCTTTAAACAAATGCCGATCTATGGGAGGAACTCCCAGCATTTGCGCAATCACAATGGCCGGCAGTGGCGCGGCAAATGACTCCATAATGTCGACAGGAACACCAACAGGAAGTTCAGCAATGAGAGAGTCGACCACTTCGTTCATTGCTTGTGTACGAGCACGCACCACTGGCGGCGCAAACACGCGCGATACCAAACGACGCATTCGAGTGTGATGCGGTGGGTCGAGAAACACCATCCAGTCGGCCAAGATGCCAAAGGTTTCATCTACCTCAGGCGAATTTGCCGACTTCGAAACAGCCTGGCGAAATGGCTCAATGCGCGAAGCAGTGAGGTGAGGATTCTTAATGGTTGCCGTGACATCGTCGTAACGCGTAATGATCCACGCTTTGTGCTTGGGGTTCCAGTGAATGGGATCATTTTCCCGCAGTTCAGCGAAGTACCCATAGGGGTCACGCACCGCAAAGTCGCACATTAAATTTTCATCGAACACCGGTGTAGACATGGCACCCACTCTTCTAGAAGCTTCTCAAATAAAAAGTGGGGGTGGATTTCTCCGCCCCCACTTTCCGATTTCAACATCTCACAGCGAGATGTACTCAGAGAAAATTAGTTACCAAAAGCGTTGATGCCGCTGGTGAAGTCGTACTTGAACGTGGGGTTGCCTGAGGTAGAACCATCGGCATGCACAATGTGCGACGACTCTCCGGCCCAACCAATGAAGTCGCTCACGGTGAGATCGCCAATGCGCTCTGAACGTGGGTCGGCCTCAGCATGGTTTTGCAACAACACATCGGTGTCGCTTTCAAAAATTCCCAATGATTGGAAACCTTCTGGGCAATCGCTGAATGGCGTGTGGAAAGAACCAGCAGCTTCATACGAGAACATGCCAGTTTCAATACGGTTATCGCCTTCGCGGTATCCGAAGTAGCCCTTTACTGTCCATGCCATTGCACGGCAGATGTGAAAGTGCGATGGGAAGTCGGGCGCACCCGGATCCATCTTGAAACCATAAGCAACTGTGTTTGTAGGAACGTGAACGGTGAGCACTTTGAAGTACGAACCGTCTGCCACTTCCACCCAGTCAATGTCATTGCTCTGAATGTCTGCAGTAATTTTTTCGAGTTTTGCTAAGCCGAGTGGCATTTTGTCCCCCAAATTGGATGATGAACCTGACAAGAAAACGTTACCACACGATCGTTTGGTTTGAAAAGGGCTAGTTCCCCGCCACCCGGCGGTCCATATTGGCCCAGTACGGCTCGCGCAAGACCTTGCGTTGCACCTTGCCCACTGGGCTTTTCGGCAACGGAGTGGTTTGGAAGAACACTTCGGCGGGTTTCTTGTATGAGCCAAGTGCTTCGGCACACAACTGACGAATATCGTCGCCTGACACCGTCGCCCCCTCCACGACCACACAACAGGCGGCAGGGCTTTCCCCCCATCGGTCGTGAGGAATGGCAAATACAGCAACCTCCACCACGTCGGGGTGGTTCAAAATGACATTCTCTAGTTCTGCAGGCCAAATATTGAACCCACCAGAAATAATCATGTCGTCTTTGCGATCGAGAACATAGAGATACCCGTTGGCATCAATTTTTCCAATGTCGCCAGTGAGCACAAAACCATCTGGTGTCATGCGCTCTACAGTCGCAGCTTCATTTTCCCAAAAGCCCATCATCTGCCCATCGCAGTGAACTGCAATTTCACCCTCTTCGCCAAGATCCAAAACTCGTGTTGAGTCTTCCGGGTCACGAATTTCTAAATATGCAAAAGGCAAAGCACGGCCTGCTGAACGTAGTGGCTGTGAACCTTCAACGCTCGAGAACCATTCGGCCGGGCCCATCATGCACACAGGCAAGGCTTCGGTTTGCCCATACCCCTGATACAACACATCGCCAAACACGCTGCGTGCGAGTAGCGCGGTCTCATCGGCAATAGGTGCACCACCAATTTGAATGACTTTGAGCGACGATAGGTCGAGTGACTTCACTAGTGGGTTGCGCGCAACAGCATTGAGCATCGCCGGCACCATGAACATGTAGGCAATGCGATGGTTGGCAATCGCGTGCAAAGTTTCATCGGCGTCGAAATGATCAAGCAACACATTTGTTCCACCCGACAACCAAGTAGGCGTGTACAAATATCCAGAGCCGTGGGAAATAGGCCCAACATGCATGCATGCGTCTCCTGCTTCCATCGGCGGGAAGTTGTAGAACCAGTCACGACCAGCTGCAATCCACGAACGATGGGTATAGGCAACGCCCTTCGGCAAACCTGTTGTGCCACCCGTATGACGAATGATGTACCAGTCGTCTGGCGACACTTCAATCATGGGGTCTACATCTGAAAAACTCGCTAACCATGTTTCATACTGCGCATCGCGCACAACAACATGTTGAAGATGCGGAAGTCGTTGTGGCATATCACGTACTTCATCGGCATATTTTTCTGCCACTACTACTGCCTTGCACGACGTGTGCCCCAACATGTGTTCATGGCTTTCTAAAGAGTTGCGTGCATATAACGGCACACGCACTAAACCAGCAATAGCTGCGCCTGCAAAAAAGTCTTGGGCATCGATGCAGTTATCTTCTAGCACTCCAACACGATCACCGGGCTGCAGGCCAAGCGCCAACAATGCATTTGCCATTTGCACGCCACGCCGCCACGCTTCAGCGAAGGTCAATGAACGCTCACCATGAACAATGGCCACACGGTGCGCATTGAACCTTGCAGACTGACGCATAAGCCCCGTTACTGTCATTCCTTGTGCCTGCATAGTGGAGTCCTTTCCCCTGACCCTTCTAGGATAACCAAACGATCGTTTCATTTCGCACGAACGAAGTACAGCGTAAGACCTAGACTTCAAAAAGAAAGGGGTGACATGCCACGTCCAAGCAGATGGAACGAAATTATTGAAGCTGCGGCCGAAGCATTTCGCACCAATGGCTTTGCCGCCACTTCACTTGAAGATATTGCATCGGCAGTGGGTATGTGGAAAGGCAGCCTCTACCACTACATCGATTCAAAAGAAGACCTGCTCTTTGCCGTTGTGCGTGGACCAGCAGAAGAAATTCTCAATCAACTTCGTGAGCTATCGGAAACAGATCTTCCTCCCACAGAGAAAATTCGACGCGCCACGCGCTCACACGTACAAATTCTCAACAGCAACTTCGTCTACGCCTCTGTCTACCTGCAAGAAATTGCGGGCCGCCGGAAACTCCCCGAGTGGACCGCAATGGACCGCGAGTACCTCGATCTCCTTGAATCAATTGTCAAAGAGGGTGTAGAAAGTGGAGAGTTTTCTGCTGTCACCAACCCACGCGTTGCCACCCTTGCACTCATTGGCTCGTTGAACTGGCTTACGCACTGGTACCGCCCAGGCGGGTCGCTACATGCCGATGAAATTGCCGATCAGTTTTGTGATCTTTTTCTTGGCGGTCTCATTACACGTAAAACCAAAGCATCTCGTTCTCAAACAATTACACCACTCAAAACCACAAAACCGCGGGCAAAAAGCACCGCCTAAGTACTCACTTCGAATGAAGGAACAACATGACTGACGTATGGATTATTGGAAGTTACAGCACCGCATTTCGCAAGCGCCCAGACGACTCATTGAAGACCATTGCACGCGAGTCATACCTCGGCGCATTGGGTGACGCTGCCTTCGAAAACGGCGACGACATCCAATCGGCGTGGTTTGGTAACTGCCTCATGCACACATGGGGTCAAGGTGGCATTCGCGGACAAGTGTGCTTTATGGAAATGATTGACGAAGGTCTCTTTCCACAACGTGTTCCCATTACCAACGTAGAAGGCGCATGCGCAACCGCCTCTATGGCATTGCAAGGTGCAGCAAAAGACATTCGCAGTGGCGAAGTGCAAGTGTCGCTTGCAGTTGGCGTTGAGAAAATTTACCGGCCAGGTGCCGACACCAACCCTGCAGAGCGGCAAATCATGTTCGACTCGTACTACTCGGGTGTCGACAACTTCGACCTACCACGCCTCTTCGATGAATACGAACGCGCTGCAGCATTTGCGCAATGTTCATTCGACAAAGGCGAAGGCCACACCATCTTCATGGAGACCTACGGCATTCAAGCCGCTGTGCACATGAAGCAATTTGGTACCACGCAACGACAAATTGCTATTGCGGCCGCCAAGAACCACAACTATGCAGTGCACAACCCCAAGGCCCAGTACCGCTTCCCCATGACGGTTGATGAAGTGATGAATGATCGCCCCGTTTCATTTCCACTCACACGCGCCATGTGTGCGCCTATCGGCGACGGTGGCGCTGCTGCCGTGTTGTGCAGCACCGACTATTTGAAATCTCTTCCCGCCAATGTGCAAGCGCGCGCCATTAAGTTGAAAGCAACAGCACTCACCGGCGGTAAATATCGCAACCTCGATGAACCGTCGCTCTCGTATCACGCAGCACGCAAGGCCTACGCCGTTGCAGGCATTGCACCGAGCGATGTTGACGTTGCCGAAGTGCACGATGCAACAGCATTTTGTGAGATCTACCAGTCAGAGATGCTTGGCTTTTGCGATATTGGCAAGGGTGGTGCATTTGTGGAATCGGGCGCAACAGGCCCTGGCGGGACTGTTCCTATCAACACTTCTGGCGGGCTCGTGTCGAAAGGTCACCCTGTAGGCGCCACTGGCTTGTCGATGGTGTATGAGTTGGTAACTCAACTGCGCGGCGAAGCCGGTGAACGACAAGTGCCAAATGCGCGCATTGGTCTTGCAGAAAATGGTGGCGGCGTTGTGGGGCTTGAAGAAGCCGCGTGCGCAATTACTATTTTAGAACGCCGCGACTAACCACTACAAAGAAGCGAGCAGCAACCCCAGGCTTTTCGTTACTTCAACCAAGCGTTCTGCCTTTGCAGAAATGTCGCCGATGTGCGACATGTCGATATCGGTGACCGCCACGATCATGTCGTTTTCCCACCACAAATTGATGCCCGCGAATTTGGCGTTCACGGTGTTGAGCTCGGCGAGAAGATCGGCACTGCACAGCACTTCGCGCGCAATAACGGTAGATAAACGGCACACAGGCGTTATACCACCATGCATGCTGGCGCGTAATTGTGCTCCGTTCACCACGAACTCGGCCGCTGTTGCTCCGTCGTTGATGTATTGAATGTTGGATGCGCGCAATGCACTCCACAAGGCACCGCTCCATGCAGCTGCAACTGGGTCGACAAAAAGCGTGGTGATACGCCACTCACTACTGACAAGCGTGCAACCTGTTCCGCCTTCGGCATCGACGTAAATAGTGACGTCGGGGTCGTCGCTGGTATCTAAACAGTTGAGCACCATCATTGCGTACGAAATACTGCTGTGAAACTGCGCTACACCTTGAGTACGCGCAGGAAGAGTGGCGGTGCTGCGCCCAAAACCATAACGAGTCCAGTCGGCATGGAACTTCACTTCATTGTTTTCAATGATGCACCAAATGGGTGGCCCGTAGTCGGGAACACGAAAACCATGTGGAACGGTGCGAGCACAATGCAATACGTCGCGCAAGCTTTGCGCGTTGACCACTGCCGTACACGCAGCTACTTTGCCGTCCCACCATTCAAGTGGCGTATCGGTGGGCAGGTCGAACACGATGGAACCACGCGGAGTTTTCACCATGAGCGATGCTGCATCGACACAACTCAAAACAGCGTCGTCGGAGCCAGTGGCAAGCTCGGTACCGAAGTCGGCAACACGTGGCGACACGGGCAGTGCAAAGTTTGGACACTCTGGAACATCGCCACCGAACAACTCAAAATGCATGAACGGGGTTTCGTAGTGCCACGTGCGTTTGCCGTCGTTCACCACCAGCCATAGCGAGTGGCCCTCGACATCGGAGATGCTGAGCGCGCTGACATATGACCACAACCGCCACCACTCGTGATAGCTGATTTCTTGCGGATAGGCGGCGAGGGCCTCGGTTCCCCTCACAAACCCACCCGCGGGTGATATTGCGACGCAGGGTATGGCGGGTCGTGTGGAGCAGTGACAGGGGTGAACTGACCGGATTGGGCCTCGTAGTGGCTCTCTTCGGGCTCTAATTCAACAGGCGGGAAATACGACCGGCCGCGTTCGGCGTGGGCAGCAAGGTCTTCTAGGAGATTGGCCAAGCGTGATGCATCGGCAATGCCGACCGCATGGAAAACGACCTGACCATGGTCGGAATCGACACCCACCCAGTCTTCACCCCCAGCTACTTGCGGGCGGATGCCCAAGTCGCCAAGCGCCCTCTTCAAACGCCGTACCACCACCAAAGAGTTGTCGGAATTCACCTATTGAACCCACCTTTCTGCGTACGCATCATGACGAAAGGGTGTGACACGGCGTCCGCATTCGCCCCCAAGGCATGAGAACCACTAATTTCTGTACACGGCTTGTTTTCAGCGGCCATTTTCACCACATTCGACATCTAGTACAGGGGACATCATGTTTAATTTCACGGGAAAGACAGTGCTCATTACCGGCGCTTCCTACGGCCTTGGCGCAAGCTTTGCTGAAGGCTTTGCAGCAGCTGGTGCCAACTTGGTGCTCACCGCACGCTCAAAAGACTTGCTTGAAGCAACTGGCGAATCATGCCGCAAGCTCGGCGCCAAAGTGTTGTGCGTTACCGGCGACGTTTCAAAAGAAGACGATGTAAAAAGAGTTGTTGCAGCCGGCATCAAAGAATTCGGCGGCATCGACACACTCGTCAACAACGCAGGTATCTCTGACGTATTAGGAATTGGCGCCGAGCGCTTCCCCACCGAAACCTTCGACAACATCATGGCTGTCGACCTTCGCGGTGCATTCCTCTACATGCGTGAAGTTGGCTTGCACATGCTCATGAAAAAGAGCGGCAACATTGTCAACATCTGCTCCATCATGGGTAGCGGCGCAAACGAAATGAACATCATTGCCTACACCGCTGCAAAGGGTGCGTTGCGCAACATCACTCAGCAACTCGGTTGCGAATGGGCCGACCGTGGCGTGCGCGTGAATGCTGTGAGCCCTGGCTTCATCATTACCGAAATGACACGTGCTGCTCTTGAAGGCATGGGCATGGATAAATGGATTGCTTCACGCACCCCAATGCGTCGCTTGGGCGAAATTCCAGAAATTGTTGCACCAGTAATGTTCCTCGCTTCCGACATGGCTGGCTACATCACCGGCCACGACCTCTTGGTTGACGGTGGCACTAACGCAGGTAACGGCTACTACCAATTGCAGCCAATCCACCATGACTGGAACAGCGACACCGCACCAATGGCACCAGGCGCATACCCTGGCCTCTTGCCACGACCAGAGTGGGCAAACCCACTTCTTCCTGGCATTCCAGGCGTGCATTACCCACTTCCTGAGTAAATACGCCAACCCATGTTTCATGGGTGCGCTACCTTCACATTGTGGGTAAAAAGAAGAAGCCAAATGCTTTTGAAGAGGCACTTTCCGAACTGCGAAAAGTAGTTCCGGCAAGTGCCTCTTTGCATGTTGCCCCAGCACCCAAAGTAAAAGAAGAGCAACGCATTGTTACTGCCGAATTCTTACGGCGCAACGACGATGGCTCATGGGCTTGGGAAGAGTTCAACGGTGGTCTCGTAGGAACACTGAGCGCAGAGTTTTCTGCAACCCTTGGCACACTTCAAGAGTCCGACACCGTGCGCTTACAAGTAAGCATCACCCCCACCACGTGCACCGTTGAGCAAATTGTTCCACGCTCGTTGCGCCAGCTGCCCGACAAAGAACGCCGCGAGCGCATGCGTGAAGTAAAACGACGCCACGCACCGCCACCACCGCCGCAAAAGAAAACGCACCTCAACTCTGCACCGCCACCAGGTGCTCGCCACATTATTCGCGCACGTGTTACCGCACTCACAGAAACCACTCTCACGTGGCAGGCCGTTGATGGCTCTGAAACCATGACCTCGCGTTCACCACGTGCACACGAATTAGAAGTCGAGCAGAAAATTAATGTGGTCCTTGAAGAGCTGCGCGGGCAACTTACCTTCGTCGATTTCGTGGCGCACACTTTGCGCACAACACAACACTCACTCGGCGAACTCACGCTCGACGCAATGTACGTTCTTGAACCTGGCGACATTGTCGATGCGTTTCTTGAATTTTCCGGAATACCCGGAGCACACGATGCAGACCGCATTGGCAAAACACGTCCCGCTGTTTTCATCGGAAAGGTGAACACCAACACCCTCTTGTTGCGCGGCCTCACCGATGGCACTGGGTCTTATGGCCAGCGAGCGGGAAACATTGCTATTCGCGACTGGCAAGAAGCCGGCCTCAAAAAACCCAGCGTGGTGCAGGAAAAAGCACAAGAGGTCGACATTGCCGATGTATGGGTCACCCGCGGCAAACTCAGCGCATTCGACCGCGCCGCCCTTGGGGTGAGATAACTCCCCGAGTCACAACGCCCCAGGCTCATCGGCAAGACTATGTCTATGGGGGAAATTCGTGTTACATCACCGCTTCTCGGAACGGTCATTGCTGTTCATGCGACCGTGGGCAGTGCCGTTGCTGCGGGCAAAGATCTCATTGTTATTGAATCAATGAAAATGGAACACCCAGTATCGAGTGATGTTGATGGCGCCGTTGCGTCTGTACACGTCGCAGTGGGTGACACCGTCGAAGAAGGGCAACTACTTCTCACCATTACACCTGGAATTGTTGCAAGCAAAGTTGATACCGAGCAAAATGCACCCGCCGCAGAACGACAAGACCTCGCGCGCTATCAACAGCGCCGCAATCTCACCGCTGATGCCGCACGACCTGAAGCGATGGCGAAGCGGCACGCACGCGGCCAGAGGTCGGCTCGTGAAAATATTGCCGACCTCGTAGACGAAGGTTCATTCCAAGAATTCGGCAGTTTCGCTATCGCTGCTCAGCGTCAGCGTCGCACCATGGAAGACCTCATTGCTAATACTCCCGGCGATGGCTTGGTGGGAGGAATTGCCACCATGAACAGCCACCCATGTGCAGTTGTTTCCTACGACTACACCGTTCTTGCTGGTACGCAAGGCTTGTTGAACCACATCAAAAAAGATCGGCTCTTTGCACTCATTGCAGAGTTGCGCTTGCCTGTCATTCTTTTTGCTGAAGGTGGAGGTGGTCGCCCTGGCGATACCGATGCTTCTGGGGTGACTGGGCTGCACACCATGGCCTTTGCACTCTTCGGGCAATTGTCGGGTTTAGTGCCCATGATTGGCATCACCTCGGGTTACTGCTTTGCAGGTAACGCTGCCCTACTGGGTTGTTGTGATGTCATCATTGCTACAGAAAATTCAAACATTGGCATGGCAGGCCCAGCCATGATTGAAGGCGGCGGACTCGGCAAAGTTGCTGCCACCGACATTGGCCCTATTGACGTGCAAACTAAAAATGGCGTGGTCGATATTCGTGTTGCCGATGAAGCAGCAGCTGTTGCAGCGGCAAAAAAGTATTTCAACTATTTTGTGCAGCCACGCACCACTCCTCAACCAGGAAACGACATTGCATTACGCGACGTTGTTCCTGAACAGCGCACGCGCATTTACGATATTCGCGCTGCACTGAGTGCAATTTCTGATGGTGGTAAATTTCTTGAGCTGCGCTCCGCCTTTGGCGTTGGCATCGTCACAGCGCTTTTGCGCATTGAAGGTTTTGCTGTGGGGCTTCTTGCCAACAACCCTGCACACCTCGGTGGTGCAATCGATTCAGATGCGGCCGATAAAGCGGCGCGATTCATTCAACTGTGCGATGCGCACGATCTTCCCATCGTGTCGTTGTGCGACACACCTGGTTTTATGGTTGGCCCCGAAGCAGAAGAAACAGCCCAAGTACGCCACTTCAGCCGCTTGTTTGTTACCGCAGGCAGCATCACTGTTCCTTGGCTCACCGTGGTATTACGTAAGGGTTACGGCCTCGGTGCACAAGCAATGGCGGGAGGAAGCTTCCACGCCACGTCGTTTACAGTGTCGTGGCCAACGGGTGAATTCGGCGGCATGGGTTTAGAAGGTGCAGTACGACTTGGTTTCAAAAAAGAACTCGATGCCATTGCCGACCCAGTTGAACGTCAAGCTTTAGAAGACAAGCTCATTGCGAGCGCCTACGAACGCGGCAGCGCACTCAACATGGCTTCACACATGGAAATTGATGAAGTTATTGACCCTGCCGACACGCGCATACGCATTGCCGGCATGCTGCGCAGTTACCCGCCTACCCCACAACGCACGGGCAAAAAACGCCCCATGATTGATACGTGGTAACTATTCCGCATCAGGTTTAAAGAGTGAATCAAGGACGCCATCTGCAGGAAGCGGAACGAGTTCTGCATTCACTTCAAGTTGGCTGGCAGATTTATCGTCGCAGAACTCACAAGTAGAGCCACCTTCACGCGAAACGAGAGGCGTGAGTTCAATGGTTCCTGAAGTTCCCGACCAACCACCAGTGGCTTGGCCTGGGGTGACGGCACCTTCTAGGTAAATCCAAGTTTCTTTCACGGGGTCAATGACCACGCGCGACAATTGATCGGGAAAGTTGCTGTCGTACACGATAATATTGAAAGTTCCATCGGCAGAGCGAGTAACACCTACAGGCAACAGCGCATGACCGGACGACTTCGTATAAATTCCCATTGTGGCAAATACGCCTTTACGCATACCCCGCAAGGCTCCGTCGAGCACACCTTTAATTCCTTTTTCACGAATAACTTTGGTGTCGGCAACAACCTGCGGAGAAAACTGCGTAGCCCACCAATAGTTGATTTGCTTCAACAACTTCGGGTCGTTGGGGTCGAGGTCGGAAACCGACTTCGCACCGGGCTGTAGGTCTTCCAATTTCACTGCGCCTGCTGCCAAAAGTGCACTCATCACCACCATGCCTTCACAACGACCACCAGCAACCTGTTTGTTGAGTTTGTCGAGCTGAGCTTGTGATTCAGTTGTGAGCACACAGTTTGCTGCTGTACCTGTAACACACACATTTGCTGCGCCAAACAACGTCACAAACTCATCGGCGTTAAAGGTGTCGCCTGTGTACTGATAGTTGCCCCAGTTGGCGAAAGAAAATTTGCTGTCTTGGCGATACCCAGAGTCGACACACAATTCTCCCGAGCCAAATTCACTTGGCGCAGGGCCAGAGCAGGAAACATCTGATGTTTTTGAGCCGGCCTTGGCCGCAGAAGGTGTTTCCACGATGAGGTCGGCCAAGGCAGCCTGTGCATCAACTTTTCCACCACCGCTCGCGGCTCCTCCACCACATGCCAAAAGCACAACGCTTCCCACAATGACAGCTGAGCCCAATTGCACCCAGGTTTTACTCCGCGACATGATCATCCCTTAACCGGAGTACCAGCAGATGCCTTTTTACGCAATTCCTCGTGAATCGCAATAGCGGTATTGAGACCCTCCGAGTATTTACCAGGAACCATGCGCGCAACTTCCTCAGGAGCGAAGCTCATGAATTCCTTGAAAGGAAGCTCTGATGGCAACATTGCTTCCAAGCTTGCCGAACCTGTGTGTGAGCCAATGAACATTGCTTCACGGGCAGAGTTCAATGGGTCGAGCATGAAGTTGATGTAGTCGTAAGCGGCCTCTTTATGACGAGCGCCCTTCACGATGCAGTAGTTATCCATCCACAATTCAGTTGTCGGAGCACCTACTCCCCACTTCCATTTGCTCACGTCTTGCCCTGCTTCTTTCAATGCCAGCATGGCACGACGTGCATCGCCATTGAATGTCTGAGAGAGCGCATATGGGGTGTCAAGAATGACGCCTTGTGGCGCAGAGTCGAGACCGCTGAGATGAGGTGCAAGTTCATTCAGCAAGAAGTTCTTGCATGCAGCCATTGCTTCTTCGTTGTCGAGGTCCCACTCAATTTCATTTGCCCAGAAGTACAACCCAGTGGAGTTAATTGGGGCATCAATAATTGATGTCTTACCACTTGCTTCACCCTTCGCTGCTTCAACAAATTCTTTCCACGTTGTGATGGGCTTTGTTACAACAGTGGAGTCGTACAACCAGCCCACGGTGCCCCAGGCCTTGCAAACGGAGTAGGTATTTTTCCTGTCCCATGGCTGATCGGTGTATTGGGCATCGAGTTGATTGAAGTTAGGAATTTTTGTCAAGTCGAGTTGTTCAAGAAGTTCGCGTCGCACCATTTCAGGAATGAACATTCCAGTTGGTACAACAACATCGAATCCACTCTTACCATTTGCTGCCGTGAGCTTGGCAATGAGGTCTTCAGTAGAGTTGAAAATGGCGACCGTTGTGTCACCCCATGCGGCCAAAAGTTCTGGGTCGGTGTAGTCGGCCCAGCTGTAAAGGTTCATACGCCGCTCGACCAATGTTGATGCAGTTGGTCCTGTGCTGCCGTAATAGTTGTACACCTTGTCGCCGCAACT
>JAURNB010000231.1 GCA_030830415.1 Acidimicrobiales bacterium
GAGCCCCGAGCGGTCCATGTAACACCGTCAGGACTCGTCATGATGTTGCCCGAACCTGCTACCGCAACGAAGAGACCATTTCCATATGTCACGGAAGCCCAAGGGCTTGCGGGCACACTGCGTGCTGTCCAGGTGATGCCATCGGTACTTGTCATTACGCGGTTCGTGCCACTAGTGCTGACTGCGACAAAGGTGCCATTTCCGAACGTCACACTGCTCCAAAAGCTTGCTTCAGTGGCGCTCCGTGCGGTCCATGTGGTTCCGTCGGCCCGAACTTGCTGCGACATGATCGCGACCGAGCAAACTAACGCCAAGGCGAGCCCCAGGTTTTTCAAGATTTTTGACGATTTCATGCACAAATAATAATCGTAACTATGTTACAAAATCAATCTTTGAGGGCGAAAGTGGTGGCTAGAAATGGGAGCGGGAAGAGCACGATGAAGAGGCAATCACGACACCGAGAACTGGACCGCGGAACGGCTGAACACGGCAATTTCAAATGATGCTCCACAGACAACTGAGCCCTAGCCCGTAGCATGTGAAGCCTTATGTCAATTCTCCCAAACGCCGCATTTTCCATTGCTCTCGATTGTCAACTCGACAATGTGCCGGGCACCCTTGGGAGGTTGTGCACTGCCATTGGTGAAGCAGGCGGAAACATTGGTGCTCTTGATGGTTTTGATGTTCGTGGCCCGGTTCTTCGCCGCAGCCTTGTTGTGCACTGTCGAGACGAAGCGCATCAGAAAGCAATTGTTGCAGCGGTACAAAAACTTGATGGCGTGACAGTTCTCGATTGGTGGGACCGAACATTCCGTATGCATGAGGCCGGAAAAATTGAAGTGATCAGTACGGCTCCGGTGAACGACCGTGATGATTTGTCAATGGCATACACGCCGGGTGTTGCTCGCGTATGTACTGCAATTGAAAATGACCCATTGCTCTCACATAAGTACACCATTCGTAAAAACACTGTTGCCATTGTGAGCAATGGAACTGCGGTGCTCGGGCTTGGCGACATCGGCCCAGAGGGTGCAATGCCCGTGATGGAGGGCAAGGCACTCCTGTTCAAAGAATTTGGTGGAGTTAATGGCTTTCCCATTTGTATCAATGCTCGCACTGCAGATGAAGTAGTCGATTTTGTACAGCGCATCGCACCGACATTTGGTGGAATCAATTTGGAAGACATTAAGGCACCTGAGTGTTTTGAAATTGAAGAACGGCTGCGTGCAAGTCTTGACATCCCCGTGTTTCACGATGACCAACACGGCACAGCAGTGGTCACATTGGCGGCGTTGTGGAACTCTTTGAAAATCACAGGCAAGAAAATGGAAGACCTCACCGTTGTCATCGCTGGCGTCGGCGCTGCAGGTGTTGCCATTGGCAAAATTCTTCTTAATGCTGGTATTGGCGATGTCATTGGTTGCGATCGCGTGGGCGCCATCTATACCGGTCGCGGTGAAATGAACTCTGCAAAAGAATGGTTTGCAGCGAACACAAATACTTCACGAAAAATGGGAACCATTAGTGACGTCATGAAAGGTGCAGACGTATTTGTTGGAGTGAGCGGGCCAGATCTCATCACTGCAGCCGATGTGCGTTCAATGGCAAAGAATCCCATTGTGTTTGCAATGGCGAACCCAAACCCAGAAATCCGTCCAGAGCAGGTCGATGGTCTTGCTGCCGTTATGGCAACGGGGCGCAGTGACTATCCGAACCAAATTAATAACGTGCTTGCGTTCCCTGGCATTTTCCGTGGTGCTCTCGATGCAAATGCAACAGACATCACTGAAAGCATGAAATTGGCAGCTGCAATTGCTATTGCCGAGTCAGTTACCGATGCCCAACTCTCACCGGAATTTGTAGTGCCATCAGTGTTCGACCGAACAATTGTTGAACGTGTTGCCCCAGCGGTTGCTGCGGCAGCAGTAAAAGATGGTGTCATCCGCAAGTCGTAGGCCAGGTAGTGCGCGCGCAATCTCCAGCCTGCGCGTTGATAACTATTTTTTAGCAGTGAGTCGATGTAGCTGAGTTCTCACTACGTCGTCTAAATAACGCGATAAATCGGGCCCAATTCCGCTACGCATGTCGAAACCTTCGACATGCAAATGACGAGCGCCGTGTTGTCGCAGGCCGGTCTTCATCGATTTCACGAGAGAGTCGGGGCCACACATCACAATGTGTGCGTTGTGCAATTCTCCGCCACCTATAGCTGCGGTCACATGCTGTGGTTGTATGCGATTTTTTTCATCCGACGCGTGCACGTGCAAGTGAATTCGCCCTTCGCGAGCTGCCATTTCCAGCACTTCAATCGCAGGAGCATTGTGGCGCGACGGAACGCAATAGAAAAGGTGCGGAGTAGGGCCATCATCAACGAGACGTGAGATAGATGTCCCAAGGAAAGGTGTAATTCCCACTCCACCGGCGACCCAAATAATGTGATCAACAGGGTGATGAGGCATGGGCGCTAAGTGGCCATAAGGGCCCTCCACCACAATGCGGTCGTTAAGGGCGAGCGAGGAAGCGAGGCGATGAGTCCAGTCGCCTAGATCGCGAATGACAAATCGAAGACATTTTTCATCAGGTGAAGACGCGATGGTGAAAGGGTGCGGTTCTCGCAAGCCAGGCACTTTCATCGTGAGAAAAGCAAACTGCCCTAACTGATATTTGAGTGCAGCACCAACTGGCTCAATCTCAATGGTGAGCACGTTCCCCGTCTGCTCAATATGAGAGACAACATAGAGTTTGCCCTTACGAAAAATGTCGCGCCACAACACGCGATACAACCAAGCTGCAAGACCCAGAAGCATGAAGCCGGTAAACCATGCACCCCAGAGTGAAGCATTCGCATAGGGCTTTGTGGATGTATAAAAATGCCAACACGAAAATGCGTATGGCAGAACAAGAAGCTTGTGGGTCAGGCGCCACCAACGGTTAGGAATCCAGCGTAAGAGACTGATGCCCACAAGAATGTAGAGAATGGTTGACCCTGTTTCGGCAAGATCTTCGGCAGCATCGGCCACGTTTCGAGACGCTCCACGTATTCCCTTTACGTCGTCAACCATTTCCAAGTGGAGCCACATTGCCCCGACAGACAATGCCCCGAGCCAACGGTGCCATACGTACATGCGGTCAACGCCACCAAAAATTTGTTCAAGTGGCAATATGCGAGTGGAGAGAAGATTGCTCCACGTCATCATCATGATGGAAACAGACCCGATGAATAATGCGAAAGCGGCATTTCCATCGCCGACTGTTTTCGTGAATGCAAACCATCCAATAAAGATCGTAAATACTGCCATGACAGGACCGATCCAGATGTAGGTCACTTTAGGTAGATGTGGCATTGCTGGCTTTGTGAGGCGCCAGTCTGAACGTGTACCAAGAAGAGTTTTGATGAGAGTTTGAGTTTTCTCAACAAATCCTTGCAACATTCTTACCGTTTTCCGGTGCGCTGATACAACCGAGTTGCGATAGGCGCAAAAATAACAATTAAGAGAACTGCCCAGGCAAGGGAATACAACATTGCGTTTTGTAATGGCCACGCCGATGGCTCAGGAGTTTCGGCCGGCAGGTTTCCGAAACGAACACGAACAGCGTGCGTCAAGGTTGACACGGGGTTCCATTCAGCGACGGTTTTCAGTACCCCTGGCAAACTGTCGGACGGAACAAAAGTGTTTGCAATAAAAGTCAATGGGAAAAGAACAATGAAGGTGGCGTTGTTCACCACTTCTGGCGAGGGAACAATTAATCCGAGGCACGCCATGACCCATGAAAATGAATACGAAAAGAAAAGCAACAACAGGTAGGCAACCACAGCATCGAGTATTGAGCCTCGTATGCGCCAACCCACAGCAAACCCGGCCAAAGACATGATGATGACCGATA
>JAURNB010000232.1 GCA_030830415.1 Acidimicrobiales bacterium
CTTCTTCGCAGGCCATGCGATAGCGACCCACACCTCCTATATAAGGAAACATCACGCGAGGTTTGCCGGGAACGTTGGCACCCATGTACCACGAGTTGGCTTCTTGGAAAATAGTGATATCGGCGCAGTCGGTGCAATGCACACGCCAACCTTCTTCAGCAAGAGGAGTTGGCTCAATAGTGTCGAAACTGTTTTCACGCATGTGCACCAATGTGTCGCGAATCCAATCGACATGTTGCTCAATCGACACCATCATGTTCGACAACACTGACGGGCTGCCTGGGCCAGTAATCATGTACAAATTGGGGAAACCAACAGATGTAAGACCAAGGTAAGTGAGTGGCCCATGTTCCCATTTGCTCTTGAGAGTGACACCGTTTTTACCGGTGATGTTGGCGCTCACAATGGCGCCAGTCATTGCGTCGAAACCAGTGGCGTACACAATTGCATCAAACTCCATTGACTCCTTGCCAAAATCAATTCCAGTTTCCGTAATGCTGCGAATGGGCTGAGCATTTAAATCAACGAGTCGCACGTGTGGTTTGTTGAACGTTTCAAAATAGCCCGTATCCATGCACGGGCGCTTTGTTCCATACCCATGTTTGTATGGGCTGAGCAGTTCTGCAACTGCAGGGTCTTTTACTACCGAGCGCACTTTCATGCGCATGAACTCGGCAACAACATCGTTCGCCTTGCGATTAATTGCAGAATCCATGAAGGTATTGCCCAAAGACAACAGCTCACCTTTCTGCCACGCTTCTTCCAGCATTTCAAACGCTTCGTCTTGCGTTACCGACAATGCAGAAACAGTGGAATCTTCCAATGGCACACCCGTACCTGAATAGCGAGCCTCATGTTCATACGTTGCGCGATCGGCTTTTAAACGCTCAACACGATCTTGCGGAGGAGGCCCGTTGAATGCGGGCATTGAAAAGTTTGGTGTGCGCTGAAAGACCACAAGTTCTTTGGCTTGTTCAGCAATGTGAGGAATCGATTGAATACCCGATGAACCGGTTCCAATGACCGCAACACGCTTGCCCGTGAAATCGACACCTTCATGTGGCCAGCGGCCAGTGACATATACATTGCCTGTGAATTTTTCAGTTCCATTGATGTCGGGCTCTTTTGGCACCGACAAGCAGCCCGTTGCCATTACATAATGCTGACAAGTAATTGTTTCGCCAGTTGACGTGTGAATGCTCCACCGTTTTGCAACTTCATTCCACTGCGCTCCGTCAACACGCGTATTGAACTCAATGCCCGAATACAAGTCGTGCTTTTTTGCTACGAACTGCGCGTAGCGAAGAATCTCTGGTTGAGCCGCATGTTTTTCCGACCACTGCCATTGCTCATGAAGTTCGGGGTCCCATGTGTATTGATAATCGGTGGTAGCGATATCGCAACGCGCTCCGGGATACCTGTTCCAGTACCAGGTGCCGCCCACATCATCGCCTGCTTCAAGCACGCGATAGCTAAAGCCCGTTTTGCGCAGTTCATGCAGCAAGTACATTCCCGCAAAACCAGCCCCTACAACAACAACATCTACATCTGATTGCGCCATCACTGCCCCCTCATATATAGGCCACGGCGAATCCCCCGATACGCCTCCCACAGTCTCTCAGATCTGAAGTGCCTCCTCAACATCAATAAATTTCACAGGTATGGCCAAGAGCGACAAGCCACGAAAGGAGCGTGTTGCACCCGACGAAGCCCGCGAACATCTCACCAATGCCACCATCGAACACCCAAAAACTGAGCCCATTCCCAATGTCACCACTCGCCGCATTGCAGAGGTTTCGGGTCTCAGCCTCATGGCCATTGCCCGCATCTTTGGCGACCATAGCCGGCGCCGGCATTGCTACATCGTTTACGGTGCAGTAACTATTTGCGAAATCATCGCTAGAACTTTGTCAAGCACGGCGTTCAGCGCTACAACTTCATCTGCTGAGAAGTTAATCAACGACTGCGTGGCGTGTTGCGAAATACGCTCAATTGCTTGATCAGCAATTTTTCTCCCTTGAGGAGTGAGCCGCACTAGTGAACTACGACGGTCATTCGGATCGTTCTGTCGAAGGATATGGCCCATTTTTTCGAGTTGTGTCAGACGGTGAGTAAGACCACTCGGTGACACCATTGCTGCAGATGCAATTTCAGTGGGAGTAAGCACTCCATTTCTTCCATTGCGTCGCAAAGTGGCAAGCACATCAAATTCACCGAGGTTGATGCCTAGGTCGGCGATTTTGTCAGACACTAGACCCATGGTTGTTGTGGCAATAACGTCAAATTTCAAGCCAATGCCCATTGCTTCAAAGTTCAGGTCGGGGCGCTCTTTGGCCCATGTTTCCAGGGTTTCGCTGATTAATTGCTGAGGATCCACGTCTTCACCTTAGCCATTTACTTTGACATCAAACAATTTGAAGTCGTACTATTCGGCATGGCATTTATTTTGGGGAATATCAATGGCAGAGCAGTTCTTGTTGATGGCGACAATTACTTCGATATTGAGAGCATAAGTAATGGTGCAATCTCGAGTAACCCAATGGATGCCATTACAAAACATTCAGAGTTGCACGCATTGTCGGCACAACTTCATGCAGCAACTCCAACAGGCAAAGTCGCCGGGGTCACACTTGGTCCACCTATCACCCAGCCAAAAAATTGTTTTGCCGTCGGTCTCAACTACAAGAGCCATGCCGCAGAGTCGGCAATGGAATTACCTACGAACCCTCTTGTGTTCACAAAGTTTCCTTCGTGCCTCGTTGGCCCTACTGCCGATGTTGAATTGCGTTCTGACGCAGTTGACTACGAAGTGGAGCTTGTTGTTGTCATCGGCACTGCCGGTAAAGATATTGACGCATCAGATGCCTGGAAGCACGTTGCAGGCGTCACCATAGGTCAAGACATCTCTGACCGCATGGTGCAGTTCGCTGCACAACCACCGCACTTTGATTTAGGTAAATCTTTCGACACCTTTGGCCCCATTGGGCCATTCATGTACTCCACCGATCATTTCTCGAACCTCAATGATTTCACTTTGGAAACCCGCATTAACGATGAGGTACGTCAGAGCGACACCACAAAGAATCTCATTTTTGATGTGCCATATCTCATTCAGTATCTGTCGCACATCACGACGCTGTCACCTGGCGACATCATTTTCACCGGAACGCCCGATGGTGTCGGCGCTGCCCAAGGAAAATTTCTTCGTGATGGAGATGTCATTACTACCACCATTGGCGGACTCGGTACTATGACCAACACTTGCCGTCGCGTGAGCAACTTCAACAAAGGAAACTAACAATGGCACTGAATGGTCTTCTCGATATTGAATTAGCGGTCAAGAACCCACAAGAGTTAAAAGATTTTTGGCTGAAGAACGGTCTCATTGCCGACGCATCAGGATCTCTTGGCACTGCTGACAGAAAAAAACAAATCAGCATTGTTGAAGACACATATCGACACCTGTCTGCAATGCATCTCAGTTGCGAAAACGAAAGCGACTTGGCTCTTATTTCTCGCAACCTCACCGACATGGGCGTGTCATCAGTAATTCAAGGCACAACCCTCACCTGCACAGACCCAATTTTCGGGCATCAGATTCTGATTGAAGTAGGTAAACCCACTCCTCTCACAGCTCCCCCCGTCAGAACTCTCAACGGTCCGGGCAATGCAGTACGTGTTGGTGAACGAGCCGATGTATTGGGTGAAACTTCTCCCAGACCACCTCGTCGTTTGGGGCACGTTGTGCTCGGCACTCCACACTTTGAAAAGGCAACTGACTTCTACGTCAATGGTTTGGGCTTCAAAGTATCTGACCAAGTGCTCAACGGTTTTGCCACCTTTATGCGCGTAGAGACCGATCACCACAACCTCTTTATTCACCCTGGCTTCACCAGTCATATCAACCACTACGCATTAGAAGTTGACGATGTCGACGCAATTGGTAAAGCCGGAATGGCAGTACTCGCCGACCGCCCCGATGCAAACGTTGTGGGCATTGGTCGCCACAACTTAGGTGCAAACATATTTTGGTATCTCACCGACCCTTCCGGAAATATGTTTGAGTTCTTCTCCGACATGGACCAAATTACCGACGACGAAGACTGGGAGCGCAACCACTGCAAGCGCGACTGGGAAGGTGCCGATGGCCCAGCTGGTTTCTCGGTGTGGGGGCCAAAAGAGCCTGAAAGTTTTATTAACCAACCCGACTTGCTTGAAATTGCGGCTGCCCGCGAAGCACGCGGACTCATTTAGGAGTTGTTATGGACCTAGGAATTCGTGGTCGCCATGCCATTCTTCTCGCATCTAGCCGAGGCCTCGGCAAAGCATGCGCAGAAAGCCTCGCTCGCGAAGGTGTCAACGTTGTCATTAATGGTCGCACAGAA
>JAURNB010000233.1 GCA_030830415.1 Acidimicrobiales bacterium
AACAGGCGCGGGCAAGACCATGATGATTGAAGCCATTCACTTGCTCGTGGGTGGGAAAAGCGATGTCTCGATGGTGCGTCATGGTTGCGACGAAGCTCGCGTAGAGGGGCGTTTCGTCGTTGGCGACGATGAAGTTATTTTGAGTCGCGTGATTCCTGTGCAAGGGCGTTCGCGGGCGTACATCAACGGCAATTTGGCGACCCTTGCTCAACTCGCCGAGATGGGTGGCGAACTTGTCGACCTGCATGGTCAACATGCGCATCAGAGCCTTCTTCATGAAAAAGCACAACGCGTCGCACTCGACCAATTCGCTGGCGTCGATATCTCTCCCGTCGCACAGGCGAAGGCTGAACTTCGCCAACTACGCCAGGAACTTGAATCTTTAGGCGGCGACGAACGTGCCCGAGTGCGCGAAATCGACCTTCTGCAATTTCAAATCGATGAAATCAGTGCAGCTGCTATTTCCTCAGGCGAAGAAGACGAAGAATTACGCAAAGAAGAAGAGGCGTTAGGTAACGCAGAGTCGTATCAGACGGCTTTGCGTGGTGCCTACGCCCTTCTTTCTGAAGCCAACACGCAAGTATCGCCCGGCACGACTAATGCCAGTGATGCGCTACGTAGCGCACTTGGCTTATTGCAGGGCAAAGAGGCCTTTGCAGAGGTTGCACAGCGACTTTCCTCGTTGGCAGCCGAACTCGACGATGCCGCGGCGGTCATCAGAGACCTCGCCGAGGCAAGTGAAGAAGATCCTGAACGCCTGGCGGAAGTCAGCGCTCGGCGTAAGGCCCTCAGCGACCTTTGTCGTAAGTATGGCCCATTGCTTGCCGACGTATTGGAATACGGCCGTGCAACTACCGAGCGCCTGAACGACCTGCTGGGCTATGAACAACGTGCGCGTGATCTTGAGGCGTCGATCGCTGCTGCAAATGAGCGCGTACGAAAAGCAGAAGCTGTGGTGAGGAAAAAGAGAATTGAAGGAGCTCCGCAGTTCGCTAAGGCCGTACAGAAGCATCTTCGTCTTCTCGCGCTACCTGAAGCAGTGTTCCAAGTCGACTTCGCGCCAGAGTCGCAAGACCCATCAGGCGATGGATTGAATTTCTTGCTCTCTGCCAACCCCGGTAGTCCACCTTTGCCATTGTCAAAAGTTGCCTCGGGCGGAGAACTGGCAAGAGTTATGTTGGCGTTGCGACTGGTGCTGACGCAGTCACCCCCAACGCTCATTTTCGATGAAGTTGATGCAGGCATTGGCGGCGCTGCAGCGGTGGCTGTAGGTAAGGCGCTGGCTGCAGTCGGAAAAGGACACCAGGTGTTTGTGGTCACGCATCTCGCCCAAGTTGCTTCTCAAGCGCATCAACAATTGGGTGTCTCGAAAGAGATCATTAAGAAAGTTACCTATGCCCGCGTGGGTGAACTCACCGGGGCCGCGCGGGAAAGTGAGATCGCTCGCATGTTGTCGGGTGGAGCGCTCACCGATGTGGCCGTTGCTCATGCCCAGGAGCTCCTGACACATTCTTCCTAGCCCATGTTTTCATGGTAAGTTGTTATTCCGTCAAGGAGTTGTTGACACAAGCCGACGGGAGAAGTGAAATGCCAAAGCATATTTTCGTAACAGGTGGTGTTGCGAGCTCGCTCGGCAAAGGTCTCACTGCATCGTCGCTCGGACGCCTACTGAAATTGCGTGGCTTGCGCGTCACCATGCAAAAGCTCGACCCGTACATCAACGTCGACCCAGGCACCATGAATCCTTTTGAGCATGGTGAAGTGTTTGTGACCGACGATGGCGGCGAAACCGACCTCGACTTGGGTCACTACGAACGTTTCATCGATGAAAATCTGTCGCGTAGTTCCAATGCAACAACTGGTTCTATTTATCAAGCTGTGTTGGCCGCAGAGCGCCGTGGCGACTATCTCGGAAAAACCGTACAGGTCATTCCGCACATCACCGATGAAATTAAGCGTCGTATCCACCGTGTCTCTACCGACGATGTTGATGTAGTGATCACCGAAGTAGGTGGCACCGTTGGCGACATCGAAATTTTGCCGTTTCTTGAGGCAATTCGTCAGTTCCGCAACGAAGCTGGCCGCGACAACGTGTGCTACATCCACGTCACGCTGGTTCCTTTTATTGGTCCGAGCGGCGAACAGAAAACAAAACCCACTCAGCACAGCGTGACCGAGTTGCGTAGTCGTGGCATTCAGCCCGACATCATTGTGTGTCGCAGTGAAGAACCGCTCAGCCAGAGCTTGAAGCGCAAAATTTCAAACGTATGTGACGTTCCTGAAGCGAATGTCATTAACGCAGCCGATGCGCGCAACATTTATGAGCTTCCCATCATCTTGCACGAAGAAGGCCTCGATGTTGTCGCTTGCGATACTTTGCGTTTAGAAACAGAACTCGATCTTTCCTCTTGGGAAAATTTCGTAGAGCGCGTAGAAAATTCAGTGCGTCCCGTTCGCATTGGCCTCATCGGAAAATACGTTGAATTGCAAGATGCATATCTTTCCGTGGTGGAAAGTTTGAAGCACGCTGGCTTTCATCACGGAGCAAAAGTTGAACTGGAATGGATTCAGGCCGAAGAAGTGGAAGGCCTCCTCACTGCAGGCCGCGTCAGTGATCTCGATGGCATCGTGATTCCTGGTGGCTTTGGTGGCCGTGGTGTTGAAGGAAAAATTGCTGCCGCTCAATACGCTCGCGAGAACAATTTGCCATGTCTTGGTTTGTGCTTGGGAATGCAGGTCATGACCATCGAGTTTGCGCGGCACGTATTGGGTTTAACTCAAGCAAACTCAACAGAATTCGATCCATCAACCACCGCTCCAGTCATCGATCTCATGCACGATCAGCGTGAGGTGTCGAATAAGGGCGGCACGATGCGTTTAGGTGCCTACTACGCAGTGTTGACCCCAGGGTCTCAGGTGGCAGCAATGTATGGCGAACCTGTGGTGAGCGAACGTCACCGCCATCGCTATGAGTTCAACGCGCAATTCCGTAGTCGCTTTGAAGAGAATGGCTTTTTGTGCAGCGGTACGTCTCCCGACAAGCGTCTTGTCGAATTTATTGAACTCACCGATCATCCGTTCTGGGTCGGAACTCAGGCGCATCCAGAATTTAAGAGTCGCCCAGACCGTGCGCACCCTTTGTTCATCGGTCTCATTAATGCTGCTTTGAACTACCGCGAAAGTTCATTGAGCGCCTCGTCTACATCGCAGCGCTAAAACATGGGATTCGTCTCACGGTCGCAAAAGCTATTGCATCAGTGGGCAGTGTGGACACTTGTTGAAGATCACTTAGAAGATCCCTCTGGCGCAGCTTTTATTCGTACCTATGTCAATTCCCCAGGAGCCGTTGGAGTGGTGGTGCTACATGTGAATTCGCTTGCAGAACTCAAAGGTGCACAACTATCTGATGTGAAAACAACTTTGGTGCGTCAGTTCCGTGCGCCCTTTGGAAAA
>JAURNB010000234.1 GCA_030830415.1 Acidimicrobiales bacterium
CGTACAGCAGTTGCACTCACGCCAGAGCAAGAAAGCCGTTTGGCTGCAGCCCTTGAAAAGGCCACAGGCAAAAAGGTCAACTTGAAAGTCGTTGTCGATCCGAGCGTGCTCGGTGGCGTCGTTGCCACTGTGGGCGATTCGGTGATCGATGGAAGTGTCCGTACTCGCCTCGATCAAGTGAAGAGCCGCCTCTAGGCGTCGTCACTTACCAGTGTCAGAAGGGAAATAGTCATGGCAGACATCACATTGTCAGCAAGCGACATCGCGTCGGCGATCACCAAGGGGTTAGAGGGCTATGCGCCGTCACTCGAGGCTCGTACCGTTGGTCGTGTTGCAGAAGTGGGCGACGGTATCGCCCGCGTGTCGGGTCTTCCCGATTGCGCAGTAAACGAATTGCTTGAGTTTGAAGACGGAACCGTTGGTCTCGCTTTGAACCTCGACGAAGACACCATTGGTGCTGTAGTTCTCGGAGATGCCGATGGCATTGAAGAAGGCCAGCCAGTAAAAGCAACCGGACGCATCTTGTCGGTTCCTGTTGGCGATGCACTCTTGGGTCGTGTTATCAACGCGTTGGGCGAGCCCATCGACGGCAAGGGCGACATCGTTGGCGGCATCATTCGTCGTGTAGAAATTCAGGCTCCAGGCATCATGGGTCGCAAGCCAGTGCATGAGCCACTCCAAACCGGAATCAAGGCAATCGATGCCATGATCCCCATTGGTCGTGGACAGCGCGAGCTCATCATTGGTGACCGTAAAACTGGTAAGACCACCATTGCGATCGACACCATCATCAACCAGCGTGGACTTGGTGTGAAGTGCATTTACGTTGCTATCGGACAAAAGGGCTCAACTGTTGCACAAACAGTAGAAACACTTCGTCAGTACGGCGCCCTTGAATACACCGTGGTTGTTGCTGCTCCTGCATCAGAGCCAGCACCGTTTAAGTATCTTGCTCCTTACACCGGCTGCGCACTTGGTCAGCACTGGATGGAAAACGGCGAGCACGCACTTGTGGTGTACGACGACTTGTCGAAGCAGGCCGAGGCATACCGCCAGATGGCACTCTTGTTGCGCCGTCCACCAGGCCGCGAAGCGTACCCAGGCGACGTGTTCTACCTCCACAGCCGCTTGCTTGAGCGCGCTGCAAAATTGAGCGACGCCAACGGCGCAGGTTCACTCACTGCTTTGCCAGTGATTGAAACCAAAGCTGGCGACGTGTCGGCATACATTCCCACCAACGTGATCTCCATCACCGACGGCCAGGTGTACTTGCAAGACAACCTCTTCAAATCTGGTGTGCGTCCTGCCGTCGACGTAGGTATCTCGGTATCTCGCGTAGGTGGAGCAGCTCAAATCAAGTCGATGAAGAGCGTGTCGGGTACTTTGAAACTCGACCTTGCCCAGTTCCGTGAGTTGGAAGCATTCGCAACGTTTGGTTCTGAACTCGACGCCATTTCAAAAGCACAACTCGAGCGTGGATATCGCTTGGTTGAATTGTTGAAGCAACCGCTCAACAGCCCGATGGCAGTAGAAGAGCAAGTTGTCAGCATCTTTGCTGGTACCAAAGGCTTCCTCGACGACCTGCCAGTGGGCGACGTGCGTCGTTTCGAAAAAGAACTACTCGAGTATGTGAATGCACGTCATGGTGCAATGGTCGCTGGTATTCGTCAAGATCCAAAGTCTGACGTGCCAAAAGATCTTGGCGACATCGTCACTGCATTCAAAGCACAATTCAAAACGTCCGTAGCAACAGCTGCTGCCAAGCCTTCATCCAATGTTGGTGAAGTTGGCGAAGCTGAGAGCGCAAAGACCCTCGCAACGGAGTGATGTAGATGGCTGGCGGTCAGGAACGCATCCTGCGTGGGCGAATTCGCTCAGTGCAGGCAACAAAGAAAATCACACGCGCAATGGAGCTCATTGCTGGCTCGCGCATTGTGAAAGCACAACAACGCGTATCGGCTGCCGTCCCCTACAGTGAAAAAATTACTGAAGTTGTGAAGCATCTGTCTGCTGGCGGAGCGGTGGGTAACTCACCGTTTCTTGCCGGACGTTCCGAAGTGAAAACAACGTGCTACGTAGCAATCACCGCCGACCGTGGTTTGTGTGGTGGTTACAACACCGGTGTATTGCGTGCAACAGAAGGCGAAATCAAAGCCGACCTTGCTGCCGGCAAAAACTACATCGTGGTTCCTGTTGGTCGTAAGGCAGAGGGTTACCTGCGTTTCCGTGGCTACAACTTGGGTCAGGGTTTTGCTGGTTTTAGCGATGCTCCAGGGCACAGCAATGCCGCTGAAATTGGTAAGTACGTGGTCGATCTTTTCCTCACTGGTCAAGTCGACAAAGTAGAACTCGTCTACACACGCTTTGTTTCTGCAGGTACTCAAGAAGTGGTCTTGCGTCCACTCGTACCGCTGGGCGGCGACCTCACTGCTGCTCAAGCTAACGACCACGGCGCAGCTGAAGCTGGTGGCGACTATGAGTATGAACCAGATCCAGAGGGCATCCTCGACACTCTTTTGCCACGTTATGTAGAAGCACGTGTTTATGCAGCACTGTTGAATGCCGCTGCATCTGAGCATGCGTTCCGTCAGCGCGCAATGAAGTCGGCAACCGACAACGCTGAAGAACTCATCAAAAATCTCTCGCGCACAATGAACCGTGCGCGTCAAGACTCCATCACCACAGAAATCATGGAAATTGTGGGTGGAGCAGAAGC
>JAURNB010000235.1 GCA_030830415.1 Acidimicrobiales bacterium
ACGATGCACAAGCACCAGCCGATTCAGGTTCGCGCAACGAAGTGAAGAGTTCGCTATCGCGCCACACAGAAGTGAAACCACCAGTGTCGTGAACATTTCCTGCTTTGAATTGGTCGTGCAAAACAAATGGGCAGGCATACACATCGCCAATAGGGTCGATGAGGCACACCACGCGCCCCGCACCACACATGTTGAGGCCAGGTAGAGATTCACCTAATGCATTGAGGTGGAAAAATGAATCGCCAGAGAGAACGTTGTCGCCATGTGCAAGGAGCCAGTTGTAGATCTGCACTTGTTGTTCATTGGTGGGGTGTAAATCATTCCATGAATCAACACCACGACCTGAAGGGCGCAAACGCGTAATGCGCAGTTGTGCGCCATAAGAATCGGCGAGGGCTTTGAACTCGTCTAACTGATCAACGTTGTGGCGAGTCACCACGACGGAAATTTTAAAAGGACCAAAATTTGCTGCCTTTAAATTGTCCATTGCACGACGAGCAATGTCGTAAGAGCCAACTCCACGTACAGGGTCGTTGGTGATGGCATCAACGCCATCGAGGCTGATTTGAATATCTAGGTAATCCATTGCGGCGAGGCGCTGTGCGTTTTTCTCATCGATGAAAGCGCCGTTGGTGGAAAACTTCACTCCGATGTCGTTTGCGATGGAGTATTCAATGATGTCGAAAAAGTCGCGGCGCACCATTGGCTCGCCGCCGCCGATGTTGATGTAGAACACTTGCAGATCACGCAGTTCATCGAGCACTGCGAAAGCTTGCTCAGTAGTGAGTTCGCGGTCGTCGCGTTGACCACTGCTCGACAAACAATGCACGCACTGCAAGTTGCACGCGTAGGTGAGTTCCCATGTGAGGCAAATGGGTGCGTCGAGACCACGCTTTAATTGTGTAACGAGTTGGCTAGCAGACACGAAGGATTTCCGATTTCGTCAATTGATTGAGAGCTTGTAAAAAAGATGCATCGCGCTCGGTGGCAATTCCGCAAGCGCGCAAGGTGTGTCCAACGCTGGGATGATCGCCAAGTTCACGCACAACTCGTACAACGTCGGGGTGTTTCAAAAAAACCAGGCGACGGTTGCCGTAATGGTAGGCAAGGGCTCCAAAGGGTTCAGGACGCAGGGCAACTTGAGGATGCAGTGCGCATGCTGAACTGAGGGTGAGGGTCACGGGTGGCTCAGTACACGCCACACATGCCGTCGATGGAGATCTCTTCGACGAGCAGTTCCTCTAAAACGAGCACTTCGGCTGCGGTTTCGAGGGTTTCTTGGCTGGCAGTTTCTGCGGTAGCTACGGCAACTGGTGACATGCCCAAATCGTACCGTGTGACAGTGGTCTGATGCTTGGGCTAGCGTCTCATTTATTGACGTGGCCCACAGGGGCAAACATAGAGGGGGAAATCATGAAGACCAAAGCCGCAATTTTGTGGGAGTTGAATACACCGTGGTCCGTAGAGGAAATCGAGCTCGATGCCCCAAAGGCCGGAGAAGTTCTTGTCAAAATCGCTGCCTCGGGAATGTGCCACAGCGACGAGCACGTGGTCACGGGTGATCTTCCCTTTGCAATGCCCATCATTGGCGGCCATGAAGGCGCCGGCGTTGTTGAAGCTGTCGGCCCAGGCGTGAGTTGGCTTGCACCTGGCGACCATGTGGTTTTCGGGTTCATCCCCTCGTGCGGCCGTTGCCCAAGTTGCAGTACAGGCCACTCGAACTTGTGCGACATGGGTGCATTGCTGGGCACCGGTAAGCAAATCGCCGACGGCACCTCGCGTCACCACGCACAGGGCCAAGACATTTCCACCATGTGCTTGCTCGGAACTTTCGCGCACCACACAGTGGTGAATGAAGCATCTTGCATCAAAATCGAAAAAGACATTCCACTCGAAAAAGCATGCTTGCTCGGTTGTGGTGTTGTAACAGGTTGGGGAAGCAGTGTGTATGCCGCTGAAGTTTCACCTGGCGACACCGTCGTTGTTGTGGGTATTGGTGGTATTGGTGCAAACGCTGTGCAAGGAGCAAAACTTGCAGGTGCAAAGCACGTCATTGCTATTGACCCCATCGAGTTCAAGCGTGAAAAGGCAATGCAATTTGGTGCAACACATACTGCAGCATCAATGGCAGAAGCACTTCCGCTCGTTCAGCAAATTTCTTGGGGCACTATGGCAAACAAGGTCATCATGACCATGGGTGTTGGTAGCGGCGCAGTGATTGGCGAAGCACTTGCCCTCACTGCAAAGCGTGGCCGCGTGGTGGTGACCAACATTCACCCAGCAATGGAGTACAGCGCAAGCATGAGCCTGCTCGATCTCACATTGATGGAAAAGCAAGTCGTTGGTTCGCTCTTTGGTTCGGGTAATCCTCGTGCCGACATTCCAAAACTCATCAGCTTGTATCGCGAAGGTCAACTCGACCTCGACAGCCTCATTTCCAAGACCTACCCACTTGAGGGTGTGAACGACGGTTACGAAGACATGCGCGCCGGAAAAAATATCCGCGGCGTACTCGTCTATAGCTGAAATGGTTTTGTCGAAAAACACTCTCAGTGCAGTTCATGAACAAGTAGTAGGTCGCCAACGTGAGATCGAACTCACGTTGGCGGCCCTCGCTGCTCAGCGCCACATTGTTCTTGAAGGCCCACCTGGCACGGGTAAATCAACCCTTCTGCGAGCAATTGCGCAGGCAATGAACGTTGGATTTGTTTTTGTTGAAGGAAATGCTGAACTCACGCCAGCGCGCTTGGCCGGAACATTCGACCCTGCTCGGGTACTGAACGACGGCTACAAGCCCGATGCATTTCTCGACGGCCCTCTCGTTGAGGCAATGCGTGCGGGTTCGCTTCTCTATATCGAAGAGATCAACCGCATTCCTGAAGAAACTCTCAACGTACTTATCACTGTGATGAGTGAAGGTGAAATTACTGTTCCTCGCTTGGGCAGAATTCTCGCCGAACCCGGGTTTCAAATGATTGCAGCAATGAACCCATTCGACTCCGTTGGTACGGCACGCATTTCCAGTGCTGTATACGACCGAATGTGCCGTATCTCAGTTGCATATCAAAGTGCTGAAGATGAAACCAACATCGTGCATCGCGCATCACCAGCTTCAAGCAAGCAGTGGTGTGCGCAAGTTGTCAATGTGGTGCGCCATACACGCGCTCACAGCGATTTACGTACCGGGTCTTCGGTTCGTGGCGCAATAGACACTGCGCTTGTAGCGCAGTCACTAGGCGAGCTGCGTGGCAAAGATGCGCTTGACCCGTTAGTGGGTCTCGATGCAGCACTCACATCATTAAGCGGCCGTGTGAAACTTCGCGAAGGTGTAGCGCGCAGCGTGGAAGATGTCATTACCGACATTTGGAATACCGTCTTTGCACAACCATCAGAAAATGGTGATGTGGGAAAAGTGAACGCCCCGACTGGGGCAACGAACTCCCACTCGTAAAAGAAGGTGCTGCCGCACAGGCCGCCGAAGCAGAGTCGGCGAAGAAAACAAAATCACGTAGCGAGTTGCAGCGGCATAGCAATTTTGACGAAGTGTCTCCCGAGGTGGGAGAACTCAACGAATCGGCAATTGATGAGGGAATGCAAAGCGACCCCGATGCAACCATGGCATTGCTCGCCGACCTCACTGCAGCCACCGACCCAAAATTACGTGAGCTAGCAAAGAATCTTGCCGGAAGGCTCATGCTCGATGTTGCACAACGAACACCGTTGCGGCGGCGCGGCTTAGGAAAACTTGTGACCGCGAAATATCGCGATGGTGGAGACAT
>JAURNB010000236.1 GCA_030830415.1 Acidimicrobiales bacterium
ATCGTGGGAACACGCCAATTGCTGTTTCCAAGGCCCGCATAATCATTGACGGCACGATCGGCGGCACTGCGGGTGAAACGTTTCTCGGAAACTTCTGTTGGCCCATCTGCAGCCCAGTTACGTGGAGCGATTTCAATGTATGTGTTTTCTCCGTTCCTCTTCTCAAAGTCGATGATGAGACCACCAGTGGGGCTCACGTCACCGGTTTTACATACTCCCCCGCCTTGGCAGGTTTTGGGAAGAGACGTCGTGGTGGTTGCTGGTTCATAGCTGTACACACGTACGGGCCGAACAAAATAGCTGTCGCTGAGAGCAACTCGGCGCCGAGAGCCAGTGTTCATCACTTGAATATCGGCTTCTCCACCAGTTGCGGAACCCCAATAGGCCATATATTCACCTCCCCGCCCGAAGCCTCCAATGGTGGGAATTCCAGTTGGATTGCAAAAGTCCGAATATGAATACGAGGATTTACCTTGCCCGTAGCGACACATCGCCTCAAGTTCTGGGGTCAAGGTGGGAAGTCTCCAGTCGCTCATACCGCCGCCGCGGAAAGCGCGAGCTTGCGAATTAGCAGTGGTCCAGTTGACCTTCGGATCTGTTGCAGTACCTGCCCAGCCACTAAGAGCCATCTCAACATATTTTGTTGTTGCCCCATCTACTATCGCCGAAACTATGACGCCACCGCCTTCGCCACGTTGGCCCACTAAGCATCGTGATGCGTTAGTACAAGGATCGGGCAACTTGATTGTTGTTGTGGTTGTTGTGGTGGGTTTTAATGTCGTTGTCGTTTTCTCAATTGTCGTCGTTGTGGTGCTACTCGTGGTAGTTGTCGATGTTGTCGTCGTTGTTGATGTTGACGTAGTTGTTGTAGCTGGAGCAACAGTTGATGTTGTTGTTGTTGGGTTCACTTCGTAGTACTGAACAGCTGCTTTTCGCACGGCGTCAGAAATGGTGAAGTTGCGCACTGGGCGAACGAAATAGGTCGGGAATGATGGCCGATACGAGCTAACAGCACATTCTGGAGCGTTAAAAACAGCGAGTTGCCCTCCACCATTGTCGGCCCAAAATGGAGAAGACCCCAGCAACTTGCCTGGCAGTTTGCAAAGAGCCGTCATTTCATTCACTGTTGGGAGACGCCAGTCGCTCTTATCTCCCCCGCGATAAGCGGCAGCGATTGCAGTTGCTTTCCATTCACTAGCTAATGGCGGGAACACAGTGCGAGTGCCAACAGTTTCGGGTTGAGTTGAAGCAATAGTCCAATTCGCTGGTGCAGCTTCAAGAACCGCTGTATTACCCGCAGTATCGACTGCTGCGGAGAAAACCACACCGCCGCCAATACCTGTATCGCCAACCGAGCAAAGCCCACCTGCCGAACACGATTGCGGAACGATTGTTGTTGTTGTCGTTGCCGCCACTGTGGTTGTTGTTGCCGGCACACAGGGCGAGGTTGCTTCTTTGAAAATGCGAATTGGCCGAACATGGGCGCGCTCATTGGGACCACTCTGAATGAGTGACTCGTTACCTGCGGCGTTGATTCCCCATTGAAATCCTGCTTGGATAACATCAGATGTGAAGTAATCATTTGCGCCAAAAGTTTTGAAGACTTGAGTTTTAATGATCGACCACTGAGCTCTAGAAGGCACTATCCAGTCAGACTTTCCACCCCCGCGATACGCACTCACGAGCGGAGCTACTTCAGACCACTTCATAAATGGGTCAAAGGAAGACAACAGACCTCGTGTTGTAGCTGAGTCGCCATTCCACCGGACGGGCGCAGATTCAATGGAATCTCCATTCTTATCCGTGTTGAGTGAAACGATGATTCCGCCTGATGGCGATGGTCCACCGAGCGTGCATGCAATGGGTCCTTGCACATCTAGCGCAGCATTTTTCACTCGACCGACACTGCTTTCACTTGAACAGGCACCAGCCAACAACGCAAAAACAATTACTGATCCGGCGGTGAATCTTGCATGACGGGATGATTTACGGGCAAAAAACATGCCAAAATTTAGCCATTAGCCATACCTATATACCCGTCACTTGCGAAGATGTCGTGGTAGCACACCCAAGTGCACGAGAGTTCTCACGAGCCGCGATTTTCTACATTTGCTCATTCACTGCGAAGTACCGCATGACTCCCAAATTCGGATATTGAATGGAAATCAGATCAGAGTGTCGAAGGGGGGACTTGAACCCCCACGCCCTTACGAGCGCCAGCCCCTTAAGCTGGTGCGTCTGCCTATTTCGCCACTTCGACGTGGATGTACATCTTACATTGATGCCTTTTCAGCACCAACCAAGACGCCAATAACTCTAAAAACCTTCTTTAGTTTGACAAGAGAAGGGCAAGTGCAATAACAGTGAGCAACCACACCAACGCAATAACCGTGGTAATACGGTTGAGGTTGCGCTCTGCTGCGGCCGAACCGAGCCCAGCACCACTTCCGCCGCCGAACATGTCGGAAAGCCCGCCACCTTGACCGCTGTGCAACAGAACCCCTGCGATGAGGGAGAACATTGCCACTACGTTAATAATGACGGTGAGGATAGTGATGATGTCACGCACGGTAGTAGAGCCTAGTTGCTGATTTCAGGGAAATGACAGGCTACAAGGCCCACATTCTCATCCGGAATCTCACCGTGAGACTGCAGGGAAGGCTCCTGCGCTATGCAGCTGTCCTTGGCCTTCCAGCATCGAGCAGCAAAGCGACAACCGTTGGGTGGGTTAATGGGCGAAGGCACATCGCCCTGCAGCACTATTCGGCTGTGCATATGCGACGAACGTGGCGTGGCCGAAGGGACAGCCGACAAGAGGGCTTTCGAGTACGGATGCGAGGGGGCACTGTATAGAGCGTCTGGCCTAGCTAGCTCCACTACTTTGCCGAGATACATCACGGCCACTTCGTCGGCAATATGGCGGACGACAGACAGATCGTGAGCAATAAAGACATACGACAGTCCCAAATCATGCTGCAACTGTTCGAGCAAATTCAGAATTTGAGCCTGAATTGACACGTCGAGCGCTGACACTGGTTCATCGGCAACAATAACCTTTGGATTCAGTGCGAGCGCACGAGCAATGCCTATGCGCTGGCGTTGACCACCAGAAAATTCATGTGGGTAGCGGTTGTAATGCTCAGGGTTGAGACCAACTAATTCCATGAGTTCCTGAACGCGTAACTTCTCACTTCCCTTGGGAAGAATTTTCTGGATACGCATCGGAGTAGCAATAATTTCGCCCACGCTGTGTCGTGGATTCAAGCTTGAATACGGATCTTGGAAAATCATCTGAATGTCACGGCGCAACACCTGAAGTTCTTTGCCGTTCACTTTCGTGATGTCTTGACCTTCAAGGAAGATGCTCCCTGATGTGGGATCAATGAGACGGGTTAGTACTCTGGCCAGAGTTGACTTCCCGCAACCAGATTCACCGACGATTCCCAGCGTTTGACCTTTGCGCAAGATGATGTTGACGCCATCTACTGCCTGCACAAAGCCATCTGGTTTTCCAAAAATACCTTTGGACCCATGGGGAAAATACTTAATAAGTTCTTTTCCCTCGAGTAAAACTTCAGAGGTCATGAGGGCTCTTTTATCTTTAGGACGTTGAGAGCTTCTGCACGTAAGTGGCAAGCAGATAACGAATTTGTTGGGAGCACATTCTGTAATGGCGGAACAAATGAGGCACACTGCTGCCGACTTGCGTCGGCGTAGCTGCAGCGAGGCAAGAAGGAACAGCCACTGGGAAGATTCAGCAGCGATGGCGGTGACCCTGCAATGGTCTGGAGTTCTCCCCTTGCGCTGTTATCGAGACTACGAACGGCTCCAAGTAGCCCAAATGAGTATGGATGCGTGGGCGTAACGAATAACTCTTGAACGGATGCCTTTTCTACAATGCGCCCGCCGTACATCACCGCAACATCGTCGCAAGTCTCTGCGACTACTCCCAGGTCATGTGTGATGAGAATAATTGCCATGCCATTTTCTCTTTGAATATCTTTCATGAGATCCAAAATCTGCGCCTGAACGGTGACATCGAGGGCTGTAGTTGGTTCATCGGCAATGAGCAATTTTGGAGAGTTGATGAGAGCAGTTGCAATAACGATTCGCTGACGCATACCACCAGAAAATTGGTGTGGATATTCATCAATGCGCGCTTCAGGGTTAGGAATGCCCACGCGATGCAACATTTCCAGTGCAATTTTGCGCGCTTCTTTCTTCTTCACGCCTTTATGATGCACTTTGTACGCTTCAATAATTTGACTACCAATTGTGTAGTACGGATTCAACGCCGACAAGGGATCCTGAAAGATCATCGCGATTTCGGAACCCCGTATCGCACGAATGGCTTTGTCATCGACCCCCAAGATGTTCTTTCCATTGAACAAGATGGATCCACTTGTTGAAGCGGTAATACCTGTGTTCAGTTTCAGAATAGAGCTCGCCGTCACGGACTTACCGGAGCCACTCTCGCCCACTATGCCTAATGTCTTACCTGAATGAACAGAAAACGAAACATCGTTAACAGCGTGAACGACGCCATCTGATGTCGAGAACTCAACGTTGAGATTCTCCACAGAAAGCAAACGAACGTTATTCATTCACTTCAACCTGACGCGCGGGTCGAGAATTCCATAAATAATGTCAACAATGGTGTTTGCCATCACAATGAATACGGCCGCAACAAGAGTTGTACCTACCAGCACTGGCAAATCGGAATCAGTTACAGATCTAATTGCAAGCCGACCCATGCCAGGTAATGAGAACACGCTCTCGGTGACAATTGCGCCACCAAGGAGAGCAGCGAAATCTAAACCAGCAATTGTGACAATGGGTATGAGTGCCGCTCTAAGTACATATTTTCGAATGACTGTTCTGTTCTTTAAACCCTTTGCCACCCCAAAGCGTACGAAGTCTTCATTCATCGCCTCCAAAACTCCGTTACGAGTGATACGCGTATATGAAGCTGCGGAAAGAACAGCCAAAGTGATCCACGGGAGAATCATTGCGGTGAGGAAATCGTGCAAGTTTTCAGAGGGTGACGCATAGTGAGGGAACGGCAACCACTGCAACCAGATGACGACTGAAAATAGCACCAGAAGGCCAACATAGAAAGTAGGAAGGCTCACACCAATAGAGGTAATGACAGAGGTCAACCGGTCTTGCCACTTTCCTCGATGCAGTGCAGCGAGCGTGCCTGTACCCACACCGAGCAGCATCCACAAGATGAATGCCCCCAGCGAAAGAAAGGCAGTCACTGGAAACGTCTTACCAATTAACGATGATACACATTCATGTTGATTGAAGGAATAGCCCAATGACGGAGCGGGGCAAGTAAAGGCAATATCACCAGTTCCATAGGTGCGCCCTGTAAAAATTCCCTTCACGAATTGGAAATACTGTTCGTGAATCGGTTTGTCGTATCCCAGGCGCACCCTATTCGCTTCAATCAGTTCTGGTTTGCAATTTTTTCCGCAAGTTAAGGCTGCAGGGTCTGTCGGGAGTAACGCGAATAGTAAGTATGTGAAGAGCGAAACGGCAGCAAGTAGCACAAGCGCGAATAAAAGGCGACGAGCAATAAAAGTGATCAATGCAATCCTCAGGTACGACAACGGGGAATAAAAAAGGGGGGTGCCAACTTTCGCCGACACCCCCCTTTCAAAGAATTACTGCTTTACGTAAAGCTCACCAAAGAGGAATGAACCGCTAGATGACCAGCGATAGGCATTGCCCACCTTAGAGCCCCAAAGATCTTGAGCCTTGGTGAAAGTACCTGGAATTGACCACAACTGATCTACTAAGAACTGATTGAGTGCCTGCCACTTCTTTCCTTGTGCCTTGCGGTCAAGTTCGTTCAAAGCTGCTTTAGTGTCGGTTTCAAACTGCTTGTAGGCCGGGTCATCTCCGTTACGTGTGAGGTTGAAACCGCCTGTGGTGAGGAACAATTCAGGAATCATCGTCGAAGCATTTGGCCAGTCAGGACCCCAGGCTCCGCGGGAGATGTCGTAGTCAGTCTCTTCGTTTTGAACGGTTGGGTAATACTTACTTGGTTCTACGGCAGTTGGCTTAATGACAATTCCGACGGCCTTCAAAGATTCGATCCAAATAGAGACGAGTTTCTGCCATATTGGAGTGTCTGGGTGAAAGAACTTCAAGCCCTCAACTGTTGCCTTGGCATAGACATCGGGACACTTTGTCTTTGCCTCAGCCAAAGCAGCCTTGGCAGATTCAATGTTGGGAGTTCCATCAGTATTGAGTCCTTCGGGCAATTTGCTTGGCGCATAGTCGTCTGCAAGCGCAGGCTTTACAAAGCCATCAGCGAAATCGCCTGTGTAAGGTCCGCCACCAGCCGTACGCAGAGCTTCGCGGTCGAGACCCAAATAAACTGCACGACGAACTTCAACACACGAAACTGTCTTCACGTTGAATGCAGTGAACGATACATATGGGTCGTAATCATCTTGGCGACGATCTTTGAATCGATCATCTGTGAACACAGTCTGAAGATTCTCTGGCTGCAATCCGCCATCTCCTACCGCATATTGGTCGTCTCCGGCATCGGCCATGAGACGCTCGTCGATGACTGCTGGATCTAGTGCAAATTCATAAACAAAAGAGTCTGCATATGCGTTACGGATGGGGTCCGAAGCTTTCGACCAGTTTTCATTACGTACGAGCACCAATGACTTGCCGGGTTCGTACGATTCGATTTTGTATGGTCCAGATGAAACAGGAGCCATATCGTATTTTTCGCCAGTGTCTTTTGCTTTTGGCACCGGACTAAAAGCGAGCAATGTCACTGTGTAGTTAAAGTCGGCAACGATGCGACTCAACGTAAAGGTGATTGTCTTTCCATCTTCGGAGCACGATACTGCTTTGTCGAAAAGCGCTTGCTGATCTGCAGTTGCTGTGTAAGGACCAGGATAGTTGCTGTTTCCATCGGCATCTTGTGGAATATCTAGATAAGAGATTGCATAAGTTGGGCCGTCGACAATGATGTCGGTTGCAAAAACGCGAGATGTTCCGTAAGCAATGTCTGCACAAGTCACTTCAGAGCCATCTTCGTAAGTGGCACCTCCGCGCAGAGTGAATGACCACACTTTTCCACCTTCGGTTGGCGTACCGGTATCGGTTGCTAAGTCGCCTACGAGTTGCGAACCGGCGCTGCCAGGCGCGTATGCATACGAGGTGAGCGCACGCTGCATGGTTGAGCCCACAAATGCCAAATCTGACCCTGTGTAGTTACGTTGTGGGTCGAGGTGAGTGATTTGCTCAAGCTGACTCAAAATGTGAATGGTGCCACCTGCAGTTGGTGTACTTGAATCGGTTCCCGGTATTGCCAACGTGTCAGTTGATGCAGCGGTATCGGAACTGCTACTGGAATCGCTTCCACAAGCGCTAGCGATGAGAGAAGCCGACAAAGCTAATCCCAATAAGCCAATGATTCGACGTTTCATTGTTTCCCCCTCGTATGAATATCTACTACTTGGTAACCATATACCCAAGTGAACACCAGTTGAACGATTCGAACCTCTACCCCAGTTGCTGGCGATCAGACTTGGGGTCAAGTGCGTCACGTATCCCGTCACCCATCACGTTAAAAGCGAGAACAAGCACTATGAGAGCCACCCCTGGCACGAATAGATACGTGGGGTCTGCTCGGTAGTACTTCACAGAATCGCCCAACATGACGCCCCATGAAGCATCTGGAGGCAACAGACCAACGCCGAGGAATGAGAGCGTCGATTCAACTGCAACGTAACCGGGCAAGCTCAGTGAGACGATCACGATGATGGGCGCCCAAATATTTGGCAGCAATTCTTTGAACACCATATGCCAATGCCCTGCCCCGCTTGCACGCGCCGCCTCTACGAATTCACGTTCACGTAGAGCCAGAGTCTGCCCTCGAACGATGCGTGCTACATAGACCCAGCCAAAAAGTGACAGCACAAGAATGATGTACGTAAGACGCGCGGGATTTCCTTCCGGAACCCCAAGCGACTCCAATCGTTGAGTGAACGGACGAGTAAGAGCGATAATGAGCAACAGTGACGGAAAGGCAAGAGTGAGGTCTGTAAACCTACTGATGACAGCATCAATTTTCCCTCGTCGATAACCAGCAACTATGCCTAGTACGACTCCGATAACAGTGGTCAGGAGCGTCGAAACGAAACCGACGAACAAAGAGATGCGAGCACCATAAATTAAACGGGCCAAAATATCGCGCCCTGTGCCGGGTTCAACTCCGAGCAGATGCTTTCGCGACATCGCTCCGAATGGTCCGTTTGGTAGACCAAAGTCATTGAGTGCTTTGCGATCGAGCGTGAGTGGATTAATACCGAGCGCTTTGCACACGAGAGGCGCAAAGAGAGCGATGCCTACAAAGAAGAGAACAACGAAAGAAGCAACTACAGCAACACGGTCACGTCGAAATCGCTCCCATGCGAGGCGACCAGGAGACTTGCTCTCGATGAGTGCGTACTCATGGAGCTCCCCCACAGTCGCTTCAGTTGTGCTCATGCAAGCAAACGGTAGCGCACAATTCGTGCGAACTCGTCGGGGTCGAGGCTTGCCCCACCCACCAATACCCCATCGATATCGGGTTGTTCCATAATCTCGGCAATATTGCTTGATTTCACAGAGCCGCCGTACTGCAGGCGAACGCTTTGTGCGGCTTCAGCGCCAGCTAAAACGAGCACTTCATTGCGAATAGCAGAAATAACGCTTTGCGCATCTTGTGCAGTGGCCGTGAGACCGGTGCCAATTGCCCAGATGGGTTCATACGCAATAACAAACTTGCCAACTTGTTCTGGTGAACGCTGAGCAAGTGCAGATCGCAACTGGCCAAGAACCTTTTCTTCGGTTGCTCCAGATTCACGCTCAGCTTGAGTTTCGCCAACGCAAATGATGGGGGTCATGTTGCACTTCACAATTGCTGAAATTTTCTTGTAAATCGTTTCGTCAGACTCACCGAAAATTTCTCGGCGCTCGCTGTGACCCACAATGACTGTCTTCACACCAAGCTTCGACAGCATTGCTGCAGACACTTCACCAGTGAATGCGCCATTTTCTTCAAAGTGACAATGCTGAGCGCCGAGTTGAAAACGTAATTCATCGGCATCGATGAGTGTCTGCACACTGCGAATGTCGGTAAAGGGAACATTGAGAGAAACGTCTACAACTTCAAAATCTTCTTTGGTGACGAGGTACGCAAGTTTTTGCACAAACTGAATTGCATCAAAATGGTTGTGATTCATCTTCCAGTTGCCACTAATAAGTGGGCGACGAAAGTTAACGGACATTGGGTGCTCCTCGTAATGCAGCCAGACCCGGCAAGTCGCCAAGTTCTAGATATTCCAAAGACGCCCCGCCTCCAGTAGATACATGATCTACTTGATCGTCTAAACCAAACTGTGCGAGCGCGGCGGCGCTATCGCCACCACCCACAACGGTAAATGCTTTTGTGTCGGCAACTGCTTGAGCAACCGTTTTCGTTCCTGCTGCAAAGCGTGGATCTTCGAACATACCCATTGGGCCATTCCAAAAAACAGTACGTGCATCCATGATGACGTCGGTGAATGCGGCAGCTGACCCTGGCCCAATGTCGAGACCCTTCGCACCGTCGGGCAAACGAACTCCAAAGGTGGCGTAATTTCCCTCGGCATCGAGACCAACAATGTCTTCAGGAAGATGAATTTGCTTCGGACCATCAAGCAGACGCTTGCACACAGCTACTTGATCGAGTTCGCAGATGGAACTGCCCACTGGCATGCCCTTGGCGGCGAGAAACGTAAAGCACATTCCCCCACCAATTACCAATGCATCGACAGTAGACAGCAAGGCTTCAATTACACCAAGCTTGTCGCTGACCTTTGCACCACCAAGAACGGCGATGAAGGGTCGCTTGGGATGGTTACGCATTTCGCCTAATACTTCAACTTCGCGTTGCAAGAGGCGCCCTGCAGCTGAGGGCAGAGTTTTTGGTGGGCCAGATACCGATGCGTGTGCGCGATGTGCTGCGCCGAAAGCATCGTTGACATACATATCGAAACCTTGAACCAATTGAGCAACAAATGCTTCGCTATTTGATTCTTCACCGGCATTAAAGCGGAGGTTCTCCATCAACTCGACCCCTGGTGCGAGCTCTTGTAGCCGAGCACGGATAGGCGTCATGGAATACTTGTCGACTGGTTGACCTTTTGGGCGACCCAGATGACTCGCACATACCACCGTTGCTCCTCGTGAAGTAAGCCAATTGATAGTTGGCAATGCGGCACGAATACGAAAGTCGTCGGTAATGACTCTGGCGTTATCGGGGCCTTCCATCGGAACGTTGAAATCGGTACGAACCAGTACACGTTTCCCTGAAACGTCGCCAAGATCTTCTAAGAGGGGCAAACGCGGCATGTTTAACCTTTGAGTTTCTTGCCTACATGCAACGTGAGGTCGACGAGACGATTTGAATAACCCCATTCGTTGTCGTACCAACCAAGCACTTTGACCATGGTTCCCATGCTCATGGTGAGACCGCTATCAAAAACACATGAGTGTGGGTTTGTGACAATGTCGCTCGACACGATGGGCTCATCGGTGTATTCCAAGATGCCCTTGAGTTCGCCTTCGGCTGCTTTTTTGTAAGCGGCATTGATCTCTTCAACCGTTGCAGGCTTCTTCAAGTTTGCAACGAAGTCAGTGACCGAACCGGTAGGAACGGGAACTCGTAGCGATGTGCCGTCGAGCTTGCCTTTCATTGATTCCATGACCAGGCTTGTTGCGCGTGCGGCACCGGTGCTTGTTGGAATGATGTTGATTGCTGCACCGCGAGCACGGCGCAAGTCGCTGTGTGGGCCGTCAACGAGCGCTTGGTCGCCGGTGTAAGCGTGAATGGTGGTCATGAGACCGCCTTCGATGCCGAAAGCGTCATCGAGAACCTTCACCAATGGCACGAAGCAGTTAGTGGTGCACGAGGCATTGGAAATGACCTTATGAACACCTGCTTGGAAGTCGTTGTGGTTCACGCCGTACACGATGGTGGCATCGGCGCCAGTAGAAGGGGCCGAAACAATGACGAGTGGAGCGCCAGCATCGAGGTGCATTGCTGCCTTGTCGCGGTCGGTGAAGATACCAGTTGATTCAATGACAAGATCTACACCGAGAGCTTTCCATGGCAATTCTTTCGGATCACGCACTTGCAGAACTTTAAGCACCTTGCCGTCAACACTGATGCCGTCTTCCAGAGCAGAGATCTTGTTTGGTAGTACACCAAGCACCGAGTCGTACTTCAACAAGTGAGCCATCGTCTTGATTGAGCCCAAGTCGTTTACTGCGACGATTTCAATATCGGCCCC
>JAURNB010000237.1 GCA_030830415.1 Acidimicrobiales bacterium
ATGAAAAAACCTGGTGCTAGGGCAAAGGTGGCAAACCACAATGCAACGATGGGCTTGAAATTTTCCTGGCCCAGTGCTTGTTGGCCAACTTTGAAAAATGCGTAACTTGCTACGCCGGCAACTAGAAGACCAATACCAACAGGAACTGTGCCTTCAGGAAGAGGAATTTTCTCGTCGAGAGTTCGCTTCTCGCTAGCACCGTTGTTATTCACGCACCTTGCAGGCTAGTGCTGTTAGCTGTTGCGCAGTGGTGAGCGTTCGCTCAATTTGTTACAAAGAAGCGTTGCAATGCTTTTTGCATGATCAGCAACTTCTGCAATATGTGTCGCGAGCTCGGGATTTTCTGTTTGCAACGTGGTCATCGCTTCACGGCGGCGCACTTGGAGCTGTTGAAAGGCGAGCACTCCTGTGCCCACGGTGACATACAGAGCCTCTTTGCCGTATTCAGTCACTTTTTCTGCAATCTGAGGGACATCAATTTCTGACAAGTCGACCTCAATGACAGGTACTTTCCAGGCAGGAAGGCGAAAGTCGCTCGGAATGTTCACAAGGTGAGGGTATCTGGCGCTGCTAACTTTTGCAAGCACTTTGGCCAGTGGAGGAGCCTTTTCGGGACTCCCTACTAGCCTTACTCCATCACGGATTTCACCTCTTACCAGTGGCCGAACGACGGCAACGCGGTGCCACCCGTGGTGGCATCGATGGTGGTGTTCTGCGACCCAGTGGGGTCAGGAGGGCTGGTGGGTGCCGACTTCGCCGAGGTGGTTGCCGGCTTGGTGAGTCAAGACTACGAGTCGCTCCAATACCTCTTTTTCCTGGTGGGGCCCGACGACGAGGTGCGACAAGCCTACGAAAACCACATTGCCCAGCACTTACCGCTCGCTGCCGTGCGCAAAGTGGAAGGTAACCCTGGTTATGGGCCAACCCAAAATGCCGCAGCCCGTTTGGTCGATGGCGACAACGGACTCTTTCTCTTTTTGCACGACGATGTGTGTCTAGCCAGTAATGCGGTGAGTGAACTCGTCACCGAACTATCGCGGTCCAATGCGGCGGTGGTGGGTCCAAAGCTCGTGCAGTGGGACGACTCATCGCTTTTGCAGCATGTGGGAATGGGCGTCGACCGTTGCGGCGAAATTGACCCCATTGTGCTCCCGGGAGAAAAAGACCAGCAGCAGCACGACGCAGTAGCCGACGTATTTTGTTTGCCAAGTGCCTGCTTGCTGGTTCGGTCTGACCTGTTTCGCACCTTGGGTGGTTTTCATCCTGGCATCACTTTTGGTGGTGAAGAGATGGACCTGTGTTGGCGCGTGCATCTCACCGGCGGTCGCGTTGTTGTAGTGCCAAGTGCAGTAGCACGGCACCGCGAGAACTTCACTGCGCGTCAGCCGTCTATTGAACTCACCACTATGAGTGAAACGAATCGGGTGGCAACAGTTTTGTCATGCACTTCTGGGGCGCGACTCTTGCCTGTCTTTATTCAAATGCTCGGGCTGTCGCTATTAGAACTTCCCGTAGCCATTGCGACCGGAAAATGGAAACAAGGAGTTGCGGCACTTCGTGCAACATGTGGTGGTCTGTTGCAGTTGGGTTCTATTGCACAGCGACGCCGTATTGTGCAGCAAACACGTCTGGTGAACGATGCTGAAGTGCGTTATTTGCACGTGCGCGGCAGCGCTCGTGCCACAAACTTTTTGCGCTTGCGTCGTGCCGAAAATGAAGCGCGTCGACGCGAGTCATTTGTGGTTGCTAAAGAACGAGAGCGCCGTCAGCGTTTTTCCGTTGTTGTAGGGTGCTTGCTTGCCGCAATAGTGATGGTGGGAAGTCGTCAACTCTTTTTCCGTGGAGTGGCAAATATCGGTCAGTTTGTGCCCTTTACCGAGTCGTGGCGCTCTTTGGCAGCGGCGTATCGATTGGGTTGGTGGCCAGCAGGTTTTGGTTCGTTGTCGCCCGCTCCAACGGGAACCGCACTGGTTGCCGTTGCCTCGTTTTTCTCTTTAGGAAATCCGGCGCTCCTGCGAACGCTTGCCATTGTGGGGCTGTTGCTTGTTGCTGCAATAGGGATGTGGCATGCAAGTGCGGCTGTGTCTTCAAGTCGTGCCCGCATTGCTGGAGTCGTTACATATCTCGCTTTGCCAATCGGGTATGAATGCATTGCAACGGGCCGTTGGGGTGCGCTTGCATGTTTCGCTGCGCTGCCCTGGGTTATTGCAGCATTCAACACTGCGCGTCATGTAGACACTGCACGGGCGAGCGATATTGCGCGTCAGGGTGTGCGACTCGGTCTAGTCATTGGCGTTGTTGCGGCGTTTGAGTCGTCGTTCGTGCCTTTGTGTGTTGTGCTCTTTGGTCTGTGGTGGCTGAGCGGCATCATTTCGGGTGGAAAAAATGCAGTTCGCGGTGCAGCAAGCATCTTTGGTGTGGGTATTTGCAGTGCATTGTTGCTGCAACTCATGTGGCTGAGTAACTACGTCAATAGCAATTGGTGGCAAACAATTGTCGGTTTTGACTCGGGTGTAGGAATGCAAAAGGGTCTCAAAGAACTCGCAAGTTTCGATTTTGGGCGCTTTCATCTTGCAACATTTGCACTGCTGTACTTCTTTGTACTTGTGGTGAGTCTTGGCACTGCGCGCGGAGAGCGCTTCGTGCTTGCGCTACGAGGCGCAGCATTTGCTGTTGTGTTTTTAGGTTTTGCAGTAGTGGGCGATACTCGTGCGGTTAATGCTGCAATGCCCGACCCGGCTGTGCTTCTTACTGTGGTGGCCTTGGGCCTTGCGCTCGGAGCCATCTCCGCGGTGGAAGCCTTCGATGTAGATGTAAAGGGCCGTAAATTTGGCTGGCAACAACCCGCAAGTGTGCTGGCACTGTGCGCAATAGCGGTGGGGGCGTTCCCGCTGGCAGTGAATGCTGCAAATGGTCGCTGGAACCAGCCATCTTCTTCGCTGTCAAGTTTGTTATCGCAACTTCAGAAAAACCCCACCGAGGGCGACTATCGCATTTTGTATTTAGGAAACCCACAACTGTTGCCTGCAGCTCCACGCACGGTTCCCTTTGGCACAAAAAGTGGTGTGCAACTCGGATACGCCATTACCGATGACGGTGCCGCAACTTTGTACAACCAGTGGGCTGCAAAAAGAACCTCTGCAGTTGTTTCATTAGAAAACACTTTGCAAGACCTGGGCGAAGGTAACACACCACGCATTGGACGTTTGCTTGCACCGCTCGGAGTGCGCTACATCGTGGTGCCACTCATTGACGGGTCACGAAGTACTCGTGCACAACCATTGCCGTTGCCACAGGGCCTGATGAGCGCACTTGAAGTTCAGCTCGATTTTCGTCGTCAATACTTTGCTAGCGATTTAGTTATTTACGAAAACATTGCGTGGGCGCCGACACTTGCGCAACTTACTGAAGCCGGCATTGTGGCAAGTAAGAACGCAGGCAATGAAGCACTTGTTTTGTCTGACTTGCGCGGTGCAACGCCCGCAAAAACTGGTTTCATTCCTGGTCGCGCAACCCAGAAACTCAATGTCGGTGGTGGCACTGTCAGTGCAGCTATTCCTTCTTCATCGCGTTGGCGTTTAGAGATCAAGAATCAAGAAGTGCTCTCGCGTCCAGCATTTGGCGCAATTCAGGCCTTCGATATTCCTGCCGATGTGCCTGCAAATACAGTTGCAACGCTTGCCTTCTCGCGACCGTTGTCGCATGTGCTGCTCGTCATTGCTCAGTTTGCAATGTGGGTGTTCGCCGTGTTTTTCGCTCTTGGTATTCGTTTCAGGCGCCGGCGCCTCAGTGAAGTTTCTTTGAGTTCAGATGCCCGCGATATTTCTTTTGGTGGTGGTGGGCAATGAAGACCTGGCGTCGAGTGGTGTCGTTGGCTGTGGTTGCCGGTTGTGCGGCCGGAGTTTTGCTACTGTCTGAGTCACGCAAAACTGTGGTAAACGAAGAAGTAATTGATGCTCCTGCCAACGTGCAAAAAGCTTTTCCACATGTTGCAGCTATTGCGGCTATTAGTAGTTCTTGGTATTGCCCTGGTGTGCCATTAGGTGGCGATGCCTACGCGGGTAACGACTACGGCGGCACCATCACTATTTCCAACCCCACCGATACCGAAGTGCAAGGCGTGGTGACGCGCTATGCAACAGAGAACGAACCTGAACTTGTTGACATTGTTATTCCACCACGCGGCTCATTCATATACGACTTTGCCCAAGGTGCCCGCGGTGCGTATGTCAGTGCATTGGTAGAACTTGCTGGCGGCAAAGGCACATCGGTTGAACAGCGAGCCATTTATCCGGCCGGCGATTCAACCCAGCCGTGTGTGAGCCAGCCCTCAACACAGTGGTATTTCGCCGATGGTTTTACTGCAAGCGACAGTAAAGAAGACCTTCTTTTAACTAATCCATTGCCCGATGCAACGGTCATCAATGTGCGCTTTGTAACAAAAGATGGGGAGCGTCAACCTTCTGCATTGCAGGGTTATGTTCTTCCACCGCACTCATTGCGAGTGCTCGACATTGCAAGTCAAGGCGCTCGTGGTGAAGACCTTGTGGGTGTAGAACTGCGTGCTGTGAGTGGCACTTTTGTAGCCGCACGAGCCCAACATTATTTAGGAACTGGGCGCTTGGGTTATTCGCTCAAACTGGGGGTTCCAGAAGTTGCCACCGACTGGTGGCTGACAACGGGCGACTACCGCGGGAAGCCCAATGAGCAAATTATTGTGTTTAACCCAACGCAAGACGAAGCAAAAGTTGTTGCACTGTTTTCTGGTGAAGGTGGGGTAGGTGTTGCACCGCTCAACTTGACTGTTCCTGCACACCGAGTGGTGTCGCTCGCGATGTCGAATATCGCTGGTTTAACTGAGAATCGATTTGCGGTGTCTTTTTCTGTTCTTGAAGGCACGGGCATAGTGGTGGAACATGTTTCCACTCGTCAGTTGGAAAAGTCGATGGCAACCACTGTTGACCTTGGTGTGCCCTTTGTGATGGCTGCAAAGCAGTGGGCCATTCCGTCGCCCATTACGCCCGGAACAACCGATGCTCTTGCCCTCACCAATGTGACTGCATTGCAAGCCAGTGCCCGCATTGAAGGTGTGGGGCCAGCAGGTGCGTTACCTATTGCTGGCTTAGACGCAATCGTTGTTGAACCAGGGGCAACGCGCTACGTCGCTCTGCCTGAGGGCGTGGTGCTAGGGCAGCTGCAAGTTGTTTCTACGCAAGATCTCATTGTGGTGCGTTCTCTTCCCCGCACGTTTGGTGTGAAGGGAAGAGATCTTGTTGCAGCGTTGCCTGTGAAATAACTGAACTACTCCGGCTGTTGCATTTCTAGCGCTTGTTCTACACGTTTAATCTGCTCGTCTTCTGCTTTTCGGGTGTAGTCATCTGAAGCAATGTAGAACACGAGTGACATGACGAGGCCCACTGAAATTGCAACCCCAAGTGATTGCACCCACTTAATCCAACGTCGGCTTGGCGCGGGCAGCAATGCCATGGTGAGTACGGTGAGTAGCGCCAGAACAACACATACCAATGTGGTCATGGCATCTAGAGATCCAGAAGCACTGCTCACGCGGTTTTCGCGGTCGTCGACGAGTTGCTTCACCTCTTCCAAGAGAACCTGAGCTTCAGCTTTTTTGTTGTCGTCGCTCTCAAGGTCTTTTTCCAAAACATTGAATTCTTCGAGGAGTTTTTCAAATGCTTCTTCGGCACGTGGATCTCCGCCCGCAGGAGCAGTGGTATCAATTTCGTACTTGCGCACATTTTCAAGGTATTCAACGGTGAGGCCCTTCATGACGGGGGCAAGTTTCGGGTCGAAAGCCCGTGTTTCTACGATGATTGATTCCAAAGTAGTGGTTTCGTCGAAAAGAATATTTTGCGCAGAAACCTGGTCGCTCCATACGTTCACAATGATGAAGGCCAACAGCAGAGTAAAAGCAGTACCAATAAAACCAAATACAGCAACAAGACCTTCGGTGTCGTCGCCTTCAGCCTGAATACGTGCATTAAAGATTGCCTTCACAATAGGAATAACAATCAGTACTGGAATACCGATGCTGATGAGCACGATGAGCCATAGTGGAAAGGCGAGGAATCCTTCAAGCATGAGATAACTCTTTCTCTAAAAGTAGGTAGCGCGACCCTACATTAATTCGTGGCCCTAAATGGAAAATGCATAAGGTGGGGGCGTGAAACTCATTGTGGTTGTGGCGGTGGTTGCAGTTGCGGCGGCACTTGCCCAGTTTTTGCAACGTCGTAAGCCTCAAGCACCCACGCAACCAAAAATGGAAGTGCCTGCTCAGGTAGATAGGAGCGATTTCGCCCAGCCAGAAGTGCAGTGGTTAGTGGCCGTTTTCTCATCGGCTACGTGTGCTACGTGTGTTGACGTGGTGGCAAAAGCTCAAGCTTTGGCGACCTCTCAAGTTGCAGTAGTGAATGTGGAATACCCCGACCGTAAGGATTTACACGAACGCTATGGCATCGATGCAGTGCCTACCGTTGTTGTTGCTGATATCGACGGGGTGGTGCGTGGAAGTTTTATTGGGCCCGTATCGGCGACCGACTTATGGGCCGGTGTTGCTGAAATTCGTCAGCCAGGTTCGCGAGTAGTTTCAGATTGTGCAACTTCACCCGTTGTTGAAGGTGACTGAGAAGCAGATTCACTTAAGCCCTGTTGAACAAGGCGCAGCACTGCTGGCCCGTCGATGGTTTCTTCTTCCAACAAGCGCTGCGCCACAAGGTCGAGACCGCGACGGTGTTTGGTAAGAACCTCACGAGCGCGAGTTTCTTGAGCGCGCAAGATGCGAGCAATTTCTCCGTCGACCAACTTGGCAGTGTCGTCGCTGTATTCGCGACCACTGGTCATGAGGTCTTCGCCAAGAAACACTTGTTGCTGGCTGTTCCAGGCCATGGGGCCAACTGCTTCGCTCATTCCCCATTCGCGCACCATGCGTCGAGCAATGCCGGTTGCTTGTTCGAGGTCGTTTGCTGCGCCGCTATTTAAGTTGCCAAAGACCATCATCTCGGCAACTC
>JAURNB010000031.1 GCA_030830415.1 Acidimicrobiales bacterium
CACCAGCAAGCCAACGTATGTAGAGAAAATGCCCACAATTGTTGCAACCACCATCATGATGCCAATGCGGCGCGCAAAAAGTGCACCCGTTGCTGCGGGCGCAATGAGTAAACCCAGCACCAACAGCGTGCCAACTGTTTGAAAACTAGCCACCACGGTGAGAGCAACCATTGCCAACATGATGTTGTGGTATTTCTTCACCGAAAAACCTGAAGTTTCGGTAAGCCCATCGTCAACCGACAACAACAAAAATGGTCGGCGACAGAACCATGCAACAGCACACACTGCTACCAGCGCTATCAATTGCCACATCAAGTCGGAGTTGCTCACGCCTAGTACTTCACCAAACAAGATGTTTGTGAGGTCGCCTGCAAAAGACGATGACCTCGATTGAATAATGACCCCGAGTGCAAGCATCCCTACAAACAACAAGCCAATTGCCGTGTCTCCCGATAGTCGATACCGACGTGTCACCACGCTGACACCTGACATCATGACTCCTGCACCAATTGCTGCCCCGAGCACACCAGAAAAGCCGAACAACAATGCTGCAGCTACTCCGGGAACAACACCGTGGGCTAATGCATCACCAGCAAATGCGAGACCACGCAACACAACAAATGTTCCTGCAACCGCACAAATGGCAGACACCAAAATGCCGGCGTAGAGCGATTGGCGCAAGAACTCGTTATCGGTGAATGGCCCGAAGAGAAAGTTTCCCACGCTCTAGTTCATCAGATTCACGAGAGCCCGCCGGCGATTGCCGTTGCGAGTTGGGTCATCATGTCGTCATAGCCGCCATTTTCAGGCAATACATGGGTTGATAGTTCCACCACATCAACACCAACTTCTTTGGCAATTTGATCTACCACGTCGGCGGGGGTTCCTAGCTCGGTGAAAATTGCCTTGACCCCATTCTCTTGTGCCACAACCTTGAGATCTGCAAGCGAACCAGCCGATGCTTCTGCCGCTGTTGAAAAACCGGGAATGACTGCACCAACAACAGTGCAGCCGTAACGTGTCGCAAAGTAACCAAGCGAGTCGTGACCGGTGACAAGTTTGCACTCATCAACTGTGGTCATAATCTCGCGAACTTTTGCGCTCAGTGCCTTGAGTTCACCAACAACTGCTGTTGCCTCTGCGGCGAAATCTTTTCCTGTTGCTAACTGCAATGCTTTCCCTAATGCAGGAATTGATTCAGCAAGTGTTTCGGGGTCGAGCCATACGTGTGGATCTTCTGTGCCATGGCCGTGATCATCTTCACCTTCATGGCCCTCTTCTTTTTCAGCAGCATCAAGAAGCGTGACGTGATCTGCAATATGGAACATCGGAACACCCGACTTCGCTGCTTGGAGCAATGAGTCTTCCAAGCCTTCTTCCAAGTCGAGACCATTCGACACCACGAGGCTTGCATTATTGATGGTTTCTACATCTTTCGCCGATGGTTCGAAATCGTGTTGATCTTGACCGTTCGGGATGAGCACCGTCACCGTGGCCGCATCGCCAACGAGGCGTGACACCACATCACCAATTGCGCTGTAGGTCACCACAACGTTCATCGGCGCTGTCGTATCGAGTGTTGTTGCTGTGCCACTTTCACTTGTGGACGATGAGTCAGAGGAGCAAGCAGATACTGCAACGAGCAACGCAGTTGCGGAGGCAATGAGAAAGGAGCGACGAGGAGATGACATCACCCCACTGTATCAGTAATGAGAACCGTTCTCACTTTTAATTTTTCTCATGCTCAAGGAGCCAGATTTTTCGCTCTAATCCTCCACCAAAGCCAGTCAATGAGCCATTTGCCCCGACCACTCGGTGGCAAGGCAACACAATGGCCACCGGGTTGCGCCCATTGGCGCCGCCCACGGCGCGCACCGCCGCGGGGCGCCCTACCCATTTCGCTTGTTGCCCATAGGAAGTGGTCTCGCCGTAAGGAATGCGCGCCAACGAATTCCACACCTCCATTTGAAAGGGAGTCCCCAACAAGTCGAGCTTCACTGCAAACACGGTGCGTTGACGATCGAAGTACTCGCCGAGTTGCGCCTCAGCAGTTGCGATAAAGCCAGCAGCTTGTTCGCGTTCTTTTGCAGAAAATGATTCTGCAACAACGAAACGCTCCACAATGTCGTTCTCGAATTGCACACCGGTGAGCCCACGTGAGGATGCACTCAAAGTCAATATTCCAACTGGAGACGCGATGGATCTAGATACAGCAACCACCACAGGCTTCATGCGTTGAGTTTGCCATAGCAGTGGCCTATCTCTCACCACAACGCCATTCAGTTGTAGTGTGCAAGTGCTATGTCGACACAATCCCCCAATGCCGACGGCGCATATTCGCGGCGTCAAATTCTCATTATTTTTTCTGGCCTCATGGCCGGCATGAGCCTTGCATCGCTCGATGGAACCGCCGTGAATACCGCGCTCGCCACGATGGTTGCCGACCTTGGTGGGCTCAGCGCATACGCATGGATTGGTACGTCGTATTTGCTGACGTCCACAGTTGCCAATGCACTTTTTGGAAAATTGAGCGACATCTATGGTCGCAAACGTCTTTTTCAAATAGCTATCATCACCTTCCTCATCGGTTCCATTGGTTGCGGAGTTGCGCAGTCGATGCTGACGCTCATTGTTTCTCGTGGAGTTCAAGGCATTGGCGGTGGTGGGCTTATGGCTATTGCATTCGTCATCATTGGCGATGTTGTGCCACCCCGTGAGCGTGGACGCTATGTAGGTCTCATTACGAGTGTCTTTGCAGTTGGCAGTGTGGTTGGCCCGCTCATGGGCGGCTTTTTTGTCGAACAACTCAGCTGGCGCTGGATCTTTTTCATCAATATCCCCATCGGGATTGTTGCTCTTGTCATCACCTCTCGCGCTTTACGTATGCCAGTGCAGCGTCTCGACCGTCAGGTCGACTACTTAGGTGCAGCGCTTCTCACTGGTTCCGTTACCTGTCTGATTTTGTTTTTGTCGTGGTCGTCGAAAGAGTACGGCTGGGGTTCTGCTCTTTCTATAGTTCTGGCAATCGCTGCAGCATTACAAGCAGTCGGTTTTGTGCAATGGGAAAAGCGCGCTTCCGAGCCCATCATGCCGCTGCATCTTTTCCGCATCGACGTACTGCGGGTCACCATTCCCCTTGTCACTTTTGCTGGTGTCATCATTTATGGCGCAAATGCTTTTATTCCGCTCTACCTGCAAGCCATCACAGGATTTTCTCCTACTAATTCCGGACTCCTCCTCGTGCCCATCATGGTTGGGGTCACACTCATGAGTATTTCTACTGGGCGCCGCATGGCGGTTACGGGCAAGTACAAACATTGGCCAATATTTGGCGCATCATCCCTCAGTCTCGGCATGGTGCTTTTGTCGCAGATGTCGCAGAGTGGTTTAGGTCTTGCTTCAGCGCTCGTCGGCATGTTCTGTGTGGGGGTTGGTATTGGCAGCATCATGCCAACGGCGACGTTGGCAACTCAAAACGCTGTGGAGTGGAGCGACCTTGGTGTAGCTAGTTCCGTCATCACATTCTTTCGAACGCTCGGTGGAGTCGTTGGCCTCGCTGCATTTGGCGCGCTGTTGAATTCAAATATTGAAGGACAAATTGACGAGAAGTACCTTCAAGCTCCGCGACAAATTAAGAATCTTCAAGAACCGCTGCGCGGCGATGTGCTGCGCGTTCTTGGAGACGGAATCACCAACTTGTATGCCGTGGCCATACCCATTGCCATCGTGGTGCTGATTATTGCTACTCGATTGCCAGAACGCCCGCTGCGCAAAACCTCAGGTATGCAAGAAAGTAACGCTGTCGAATAATTATTCGCCGGCAGCCTTTGGCTCTTTCGGCAAACCAAGTACGCGTTCTCCCACAATGTTGCGCTGAATTTGGCTGGTGCCGCCCCAAATGGTTTCCGAACGCGAGAAGAAGAACGACGACATCATCGGGCTCACGGGGTAACCCGCACGACGCTTGTCGCGCGAAGTTCCTGGCCACGAACCAATGTCGGAACCAGCATCGACCAACATTGCTTCCGCCCCAAAAATATCGAGTGCAAGCTCCAACGCCGTTTTATGCATTTCAGACCAAAACATTTTGTTTGATGCACCAAGCGCAGCAACGCCGAGATCTTTTGTTTTATTCACCGTGGCGGTGAGTGAACGCAAACCGTTAATGCGAAGAATTTGAATTTTGGTGTAATAGGTCATGAGGCGTTGACGAATCATTGGGTCATCGATGATGCCGCGACGCTTTGCTGTAGCCACCATCAACTTGTATTCCTCTTCGAAACGGCGGTATCCGGTTGTTGCACTCATGCCGCGCTCGAAAGCAAGCGTGCTGTTTGCAACTTGCCAACCGTTATTGACGCCTCCAACAACATTGTCTTTCGGACAACGAGCATCGGTAAAGAACACTTCACAGAACTCTGCGGTGCCGTCGGGCTGAACAATGCCACGTACTTCAACACCCGATTGCTTCATGGGCACCAACAAGTACGAAATGCCTTTGTGCTTTGGTGAATTGGGGTCGGTACGTGTGAGCAAGAAGCAATAGTCGGCGTGGTGGCCTTGTGTGGTCCAAACTTTTTGGCCATTAATGACCCACTCATCACCATCGAGCACCGCGGTGGTTTTCAAACTTGCCAAGTCGCTCCCGCTGTTTGGCTCACTGAAACCTTGGCACCAGCGCGACTGACCGCGAAGAATTTTCGGCAAGAACTCTTGTTTCTGTTCTTCTGTTCCCCATTGCAAAATAGTTGGCCCCACCAATGTGTCGCCAAAGAAGTCGGCGCGCATTGGAGCCTTTGCGTTGGCGAACTCTTCCGCAAGCACAACACCTTCCATCACGCTCAAACCGCGACCGCCGTACTCCACTGGCCAAGTCGCGCAGATCCATCCTCCGCCGTACAACTTTGCAGGCCATGACTCGTTGAACGCTTTGCGTTCTTCTGGCGTCATTTCAAAACCAGCATCAAACCACCCCGCAGGGAGATTCTCTTTCAACCAGGTGCGGATTTCTCCACGAAATTTTTCAGCAGCGGCGGGGTAAGTCAATTCCATCCCCCCATCATTACCCACGGGTAGCGGTTTTGCGAAGTGCATCGGAATTTACGCAGATGTCACAATTGCCACACATTGCCGAGACACTCACTTTGTACGTTTCCACCATGAGTTCAGC
>JAURNB010000238.1 GCA_030830415.1 Acidimicrobiales bacterium
GCTACGTGGCACGCAGCGTTGCAGACCTTTTCCATTTGCAGTACAAAGAGTGCGCGGTATCAGAAATGGCCGTTCACCTCAATGTAAATGTTGCTGTTGCTACTGCCTCAATGATCGATTTTCGTTCGTCAGAAATTCATGATGTTGCATCGGTTACTGCCGACGCACATGCAGTGGGCGCACTTGTGGTGTGGGATCTTGCACACGCTGCTGGAGTTGTTCCCTGCGACGTCGAGCATCATCACATCGACTTTGCTGTTGGTTGTGGGTATAAGTACATCAATGGCGGGCCAGGTGCTCCTGCATTTATGTATGTGGCTCCACATCTGGTGAACGACGTACAACAACCCATTCCCGGCTGGTTCGGGCATGATGCCCCCTTTGCATTCGAAGATACATATAGGCCAGCGCAAGGCATCGCGCGTTTTTCCAGCGGCACCACCAACGTCTTGTCGATGAAGGCCTTGCATGGCGCTTTAGAGGTGTTTGAAAAATTCCCCATCTCTTCCATTCGTGCGGGCTCCATTGCACTCGGTGACTATTTCATCGCAGGCTTCGACGAGCATCTGTCGTCAAGTGGATTCTCGTTGGGCTCACCTCGCAACAGCAGCGCCCGTGGCGGGCACGTAGCGCTTTTGCACGACAGGGCGGAAGAGCTCACCGAGGAACTCATCGGCGATGGTTTCATTGTTGACTTTCGCCCACCCAATGTCATCCGCGTTGCTCTGAGCCCATTGTTTTTGCGCTTTGACGACGTTGCTGCGCTCATCGGGCGGCTCAGCGACGCCACATAACTTCCCCTTCGCAGGAACATACGCCGCCTGAGTAGCGTTGTGGCATGGCAACAATTTTGGCGCACATCACAGTTCAAGAAGGCAAAGAAAAAGAGTTTGAAGAGGTACTGCATCGGCTCTGGCGCTCGACCCACGAACACGAAGATCATGTACTGCGCTATGAGTATTGGCGTGGCGCAGAAAAGAACCAGTACTACGGGCTCTTGTCATTCAACGACTACAACGGGTTCCTTGAACACCAAACTTCCGACCATCACGAGACCGACGCCAAGTTGCTCACGCACCTTTTCACCGATTTCCGCGTGGAGTGGATTGACCCCATTTCCACGGCATCACCATTGCCTGAAACCAACATGCAGCCGCTCATCGCCGATGCCAGCGACTTATGGAAGGCATATCACGAGCGCATGCCAGCTGCCGTTGCAACTTGGTGGCTAGCGCTACGTGCACTCAACAAGAAATCGTGATGAAAATGAGGTTCCTCACCTCTGATGACGGCACAATATTGACGTGACTGTTTCCGACATTTTTGATGCCTCCCAGTGGAATGAGATTCCTCAGTTTCACTTCACCGACATTACGTACCATCGCGCAAAAGATCATGGAACAGTGCGCATTGCGTTCAACCGACCAGAGGTACGCAACGCTTTTCGCCCGCACACGGTTGACGAACTCTTTACCGCCCTCGACCATGCTCGTCAAACGAGCGATGTGGGTTGTGTGCTCCTCACCGGCAATGGCCCTTCGCCCAAAGACGGCGGCTGGGCATTTTGTAGCGGTGGCGACCAACGCATTCGTGGCAAAGATGGCTACCAATACGTAGAAGGCAACGACATTGCCGACCGCGACCCAGCGCGCACAGGACGCCTTCATATTCTTGAAGTGCAGCGTCTCATTCGCTTCATGCCAAAAGTTGTGATTTGTGTAGTACCTGGTTGGGCTGCTGGCGGCGGGCACAGTTTGCACGTAGTTGCCGACCTCACCATTGCTTCACAGGAACATGCTCGCTTTAAGCAAACCGATGCCGACGTAGCAAGTTTCGACGGTGGCTATGGCTCGGCATACCTCGCTCGCCAGACGGGTCAGAAATTTGCGCGTGAAATCTTCTTCCTTGGTCGCGAGTATTCCGCCGACGATGCACACCGCATGGGCATGGTGAATGCTGTTGTTCCTCACAGCGAACTCGAGAGCACTGCTCTCCAATGGGCTAAAGAAGTGAACGAAAAGAGCCCTACAGCTCAACGCATGTTGAAGTTCTCTTTTAACCTCATCGACGATGGCCTCGTTGGTCAACAAATTTTCGCAGGCGAAGCAACTCGGTTGGCATATATGACCGATGAAGCACAAGAAGGTCGCGATTCCTTCTTAGAAAAGCGTGATGCCGACTGGTCACGCTTTCCTTGGTACTACTAAAAAATGACCATTCGTACCCGTTTTGTAGAAGTCGTTACCGACCCTGCACTTGTACCTTTTCGCTTTCGCGAACGTCAACTCAATAATCGCCCACAGCGCCGTGGCGACATTGATGGCGCACAATTCATCGCTGAAGGCGACCTCGTTGTGTTGCGCGCGCTCGAAACGGGTTTTACGCCCAACACCATCTTGTGCGACCCTCACCAGGTACATCGCTTAGAGCCCTTTTTGCACTTGCTGGGAAACACCGAAGTGCTTGTGGCTGAAGAAAGTGTTCGTCGAGAAGCAACAGGCTTAGCACTTGCCCTCAGCATGGTTGGTCTCTTTGTTAAACCACCAGCTTGCGATGTTGAAACATTGCTCGAGAAGCACTCCCGCATTGTGATGCTTTCTCAAATAGATAACCCCACCAACGTGGGTGCCATTATGCGGAGCGCACAGGCATTTGGGTTTCACGGCGTAGTGCTCGATAGCGAAACATCAGACCCTTTCACTCGGCGTGCCCTGCGCGTATCTATGGGAACTTCATTCGATGCCAGCATTTGCCGTGTTGCCCAACTCGCCCCAGTGCTTGAAGAATTTCATGCCAATGGCTTCACTAGCTGCGCACTCACACCCGCTCGTGACGCACTCAACATGGCCGACATTGACCCAATTGAAAAATTGATCCTCATTCTTGGTTCCGAACGAGAAGGTCTGGAAGAAAGCGTGATGAACGCCGCAACCATGCGCGTACGCATTCCCATGGCCGAAGGAATTGATTCACTCAATGTGGCAGCAGCAGCTGCAGTTGCGTGTTATGGGTTAACAAGCCGCAGCGGTTGATCGTTGCGTAAGTGCTCTGCAGCTTTCACGAAATAGTCCACAAATTTTCCACGGGTTTCATCGCTGATGTCGGCTTCACTCACCGCAGTCAACATATGCAGCAACCAGTGATCTCTTTCAAGTTCTGAAATGCGATACGGCATGTGCCGTGCCCGCAACATGGGTTGGCCTCGTTCTTCGTTGTATGTAGGAGGCCCACCCCAGTACTGGGCAAGAAACAATGCAAGCCGATGAGTTGCACCATCTAGGTCTTCGCCATCGGGGTACAACGGCAGCAACACTGCGTCGGTGCGAATGCCCTCGTAGAAGCGGGCGGCGAGGCCTTGGAAGAAGGGTATTCCCCCTACTTCGTCGTAGACGGATATTTCTTCATCGCTCACGAAAACTCAGGATCTTCCCAATCGGGGAAAATGGCTGGCAGTCCGTCACTCACTTTGTCGGTGAATACTGCTGCACGCTTTTCCAGGAAACTCACGACGCCTTCTTTCGCATCGGCACTGCGACCGCGCATTTGAATACCACGGCTGTCAACACGGTGCGCTTCCATGGGGTGATCTGCTCCCAGCATGCGCCACATCATTTGCCGCGACAGCGCAACAGAAACTGGCGATGTGTTATCGGCAATTTCCCGAGCAATGGCATATGCAGCAGGCAAGAGATCTTCTGGCTCGTGAATACTGCGTACCAAACCACCCGACAATGCTTCTTCAGCGCTAAAGAGACGCCCGGTATAGACCCATTCTGCAGCTTGCGAGATGCCCACCAATCGCGGCAAGAACCACGATGAACATGCTTCAGGAACGATGCCACGCTTTGCAAAGACAAAACCAAACTTCGCCTTAGTGCTTGCCAGACGAATGTCCATGGGCAAGGTCATTGTTGCTCCCACGCCAACTGCCGCACCATTGATGGCGGCAATGACTGGTTTCTTCAATTCAAAAATGCGCAGCGAGACGAGCCCACCGCCATCGCGCACCACACCACCTTTGTCGGTGATGTCGCTGCCGCCTTTTTCGAATGTTTTACCGCCGCTCGACAAGTCGGCTCCAGCACAAAAAGCTCGCCCACTGCCTGTCATGACGAGGGCACGAATGTCGTCGTTTCCATCTACTTCGTCGAAAGCAACCTTGAGGTCACGCACCATTTGGTTGGTGAAGGCATTGAGTGCATCTGGCCGATGCAATGTAATGGTGGCAATGCCATCAGACACGTA
>JAURNB010000239.1 GCA_030830415.1 Acidimicrobiales bacterium
AAGCGAATGACAAAGAAGTGGCTGCCCGCCATTGCCGTTTTGGCATTGGGAGCAAGCCTCGTGGCATGCGGAAGCGACAGTGCATCTGACGACGCCGCAGCTACCGAAGACACCATGGCAACGCAAGACACCATGGCACCATCCGACGACACCACTGCTCCTGAAGCATCTGGTGCTGGCTGGGAAAGCAACTTCACACCATGGACTGCCGATGCTGCTCCAGTGAATTGCGGACCAAAAGAAGGCGAGCCACTCAAGGCAGCTTGGGTGTATGTAGGCCCCATCAACGATGGTGGTTGGACACAAGCACACGATGCAGGCCGTCTTGCTGTGCAAGAAAAGTTTGGCGACAAAATTGTGACCACCTATAAGGAGAACGTTCCTGAAGGTGACCAAACCGCACAGGTCATTGACGACCTCATTGCCGATGGCAACACCGTTATTTTCGGAACATCTTTTGGTTTCCAAGATGCCTTTGCTGCTGCTGCAGAAAAGAATCCGAACATTTGCTTCGAGTTTGCAACTGGTTACAAGAGCGCAGCGAACTTGTCACAGTTCTACGGTTCAGCAGAAGACACCGACTACCTCACTGGTATGGCAGCAGGTTTTGCATCAAAGACCGGCAAGCTCGGCATCCTCGCAGCATTCCCTATTCCTGAAGTGATTCGTGGTGTGAATGCATGGACCATGGGTGCACGTGCTGCTAACCCAGATGCTGAAGTGAAATTGGTATGGACCAACAACTGGTTCGACCCAGCTCTTGAGCGTAAAACTGCTGAAGCACTCATCGCCGGTGGCGCTGACGTCATTGGCGTGAAGTCACAAGACTCTCCTGCTTCTGGCGATGCAGCAAAAGCTGCTGGAGTTCCATGGGCTGGTTACGACAGTGACCAAAGCGCAAACTACCCAGATGTATGGCTTACTGCCACTACTTACCACTGGGATATCTATGAAATTCCTCGCATTCAAGCCGTCCTCGATGGCACGTGGGTTGCAGGTAACTACTACGGCGACCTTGAAGACACCTTCGTGCGTCTTGCCCCTTACGGCAAGCTTGTGACCGAAGAGGCTCGAGCAGCAATTGAAGCCAAAAAGGCTGAGTTCACCAAGGCTCCAGGTTCAATGTTCACTGGTCCGTTGAAAGACAACACTGGCAAGGAAGTCATTCCTGCTGGCAAGACGGCAACTTATGGTGAGCTGATGGCTCAAAACTTCTTGGTAGAAGGCGTTGTTGGGGAAATCCCCGCCAGCTAATTCTGCAGCATTAACTGTTCGTTAAAGGGGGGTGAGCCTTTTCGGCTCACCCCCCTTTGTCGTCTAGCGTTCAAAGTGGTGGGGAACATGACAAACACAATTGCTGTACAAATGTCTGGGGTCGTGAAACGATTCCCTGGGGTCGTTGCCAACGATGGAGTGGAGTTCACTCTGTTGCGCGGAGAAGTGCATGCTTTGCTCGGCGAAAATGGTGCCGGTAAATCAACGCTCTCCAATATTTTGACGGGCTTGTACCGACCCGATGAAGGCACTATTGCATTGAATGGTGCCCCTGTTTCTTTTAGTTCACCGCGCGATGCATTAAATGCAGGCATTGGAATGGTGCACCAACATTTCCGTTTAGTCGAAACTTTTTCGGTAGCGGAAAACGTGGTGCTCGGCAACCCCGACACTGCATTTCTTCTCGACACTGCTGCCATCAATGAGCGCGTGAAGGAACTCGCCGCACGTTACGACATGGCCGTTGACCCCGAGGCTCGTGTATGGCAACTCAGTGTTGGTGAACAGCAGCGTGTAGAAATTTTGAAAGTTCTGTATCGCGGTGCACAAGTTCTCATTCTCGATGAACCCACCGCAGTGCTGACACCGATTGAAGCCGACGCTCTCTTTCGCACCTTGCGTGCAATGACCGCTGAAGGTCGCACTGTTATTTTCATTTCACACAAACTCGACGAAGTAATGGCGGTGTCAGATCGCATTACCGTTTTGCGCGGTGGCCGTACGGTAGGAACCGTCGATACGTCTTCTACTAACAAGCGTGACCTCGCGAGCATGATGGTGGGGCGCAATGTGGAATTCACTCGCGTCCAACGTAAAACACCTGCGCAAGCAAACGATGTGGTGCTACACGTAGAGAATCTTGGTGGCCACGATGATCGTGGTCGCGATGCGCTCCATGGCATCACACTTACCGTGGGTCGTGGAGAAATTGTAGGAGTTGCTGGTGTTGCCGGTAATGGACAACGTGAACTTGCCGAGGTGATTGCTGGCATGCGCCACGCCACCACTGGTTCGGTAAGCGTTGAAGGCAAAGTATTGCAAAGCGGCAAAGCACGCGCTGCAATTGCTGGTGGCATTGCACATGTTCCTGAAGATCGTTTACACACTGGGCTTGCTGCGGGTCATTCCGTTGAAGACAACCTGGCATTGAAGTCATATCGCTCATCGCTGCTCTCGCGTTTTGGCTTATTGCGTCGCCAAGCTATGCGTGATGGTGCAACAGAACTTGTTGAGCGCTACGACGTGAAAACTCCAAGTACACAAACTGCTGTACGCCTGTTGTCTGGTGGCAACGTGCAAAAAGTATTGCTCGCTCGCGAGTTTTCCACGGGTCCAAAAATTCTCATTGCTGCTTCACCTACACGTGGTCTCGATGTTGGTGCTATTGAGTCGGTGCGTGAACGTTTGGTGGAAGCAGCCGACGGTGGCTTAGGAGTGCTTCTCATTAGCGAAGACCTCGACGAAATTATGTCGCTCGCCGACCGCATTGCGGTGATGTATGAAGGGCGCATTGTTGCTGTGATTCCCGCCGACACCGCCGATCGCGAAACCATTGGTTTGCTGATGGGTGGTTCACAATTGGAGGCAACCTCATGAAATCGCCAGTGCGCTTAGAGCGCCGTTTAGAGCAGCCGAAATGGCTGAACTGGGCCATTCCTCTCATTTCGTTGTTAGGTGCATTGGCAGTCGGCGCCATTGTGTTGTTGCTCACCGGCAAAAATCCGCTCGATGTCTACCAACGCATTTTTGAACGTGGCTTTCTCTCCACACGTGCCCTCACCGGCACCTTGCGTACCGCAACACCTTTTGCATTCACCGGGTTATGCGCTGCTGCAGCGTTTCGCTTAGGTGTTATCAACATTGGTGGTGAAGGCCAGTTGTATATGGGTGCCATTGGTGCTTCATACGTTGGTCTTGTGATGGGTAGCTCATACCCCGTGGGCATTGTCATCATTGCCATGGTTTTCGCCGGAATGATTTTCGGCGGAATGTACGCAGGCTTTGTTGGACTATTGCGAGCGCAATTCAACACCAATGAAATTATTACGTCGCTCATGATGAACTACATCGCGGGCATTGTTTTGAACTATCTCATCTTCAACTCCCTTTCATACTGGCGCGACCCACGTTCTGCAGGTTTCCCTTCCGGCAAGCCACTCGAGAAGCGAGCATTTTGGCCCTCGTATGAAATTGCTGGCGTAGGTATCTCCTTTGGCTTGCTGCTCGCAGCCTTTGTTGCCATTGCCGTTTGGGTGCTGTACAAGCGCAGTCGCTTCGGTTTCGAAATTGGCGTCATTGCCGACTCGCCACGTGCAGCGCGTTACATCGGTATTCGCACCAAAACAACCATCGTTGCTGTTACTGCACTATCTGGTGCGCTTGCCGGTATTGGTGGCGCGAGCCAAGTGGGCGACTTCACGCACTACCTCGATGCAAAGGGCTTACAACTCAACAGCTTTGGCTACACCGGAATTGTTGTTGCCGCTCTTGCCCGACTCAACCCGCTGGGCGCCATTGTTGTAGCAATTCTGCTGGGTGGTCTCACCAACGCGGGTTACTCACTACAAGGACCCGACTTCCCCAGTGGCTTGGTGGGCACATTGCAAGGGCTCATTCTCTTTACCGCAGTAGCTGGTGAAATTCTCATGAAGTACCGCGTGAAACGCAACACTGCAGCAAAGAAAGCGACGGTTGCATCGTGAACAACAGCCTTCTTATTGTCATTTTAGCTTCAGCAATTTTTTACGGTACTCCATTACTTTTCGCAGCACTTGGCGGTGTCTTCACCGAGCGCAGTGGTGTACTCAACCTCGGTGTTGAAGGCATGATGCTCATTGGTGGTGTGAGCGCCGCGTGGGCATCGCAACATGTTGGTGGTTCAGCATGGTTCACCGTGTTTGCTTCCATTCTCATTGCAATGTTTGCTGGTGGTTTAACCGCACTCCTGCACGCATTTTTGTGTGTGACGTTGAAAGCTAACCAAACTGTCGCTGGGCTCTCCATCACTATTTTTGCTGGCGCACTTGGCTTGTCGAGTTACTTTGCCAACGT